>JBEBGK010000740.1:0-2661 GCA_040081515.1 Chthoniobacteraceae bacterium | reverse complement strand
AGGGCGTGCTTGCTGACGCAGCGGACACACTGATTCTTTCCGGCAGCGGCACGCTCGTGCGGGTGAGCGCCGTTGCCGGAGCCTCGATTCTGCGCAACAACGTCACCGATTCGCCCTCGGCCGTGCTCACGATCGGCTCCGGCGCGAGGATTGCAGGCGCGGGCGTGACCCTCGATTCCACATTCGGATCGGCGCTTGATTCCTCAGCGGTGATTGAATCAGGGAGCCTCGATCTTGGAAGCGGCCAGATCAGCGTCGTCCTGGCCCCGCCCGTCACGGGTCTCACCGGTTCGGCCGTGAATCCGCACCTCACTCTCGCGGGGCAGCTCCTGCAGGATGTGCAGGACGTGAATTCGCTGACCTTGCGCAGCTATCGGACGATCGATTTCTACGGCGCCGGAACTCTTGGGAAAGCGTCGCTCGGCAGTCTGTCGCTCGCGGCAGCCGGGTTGCGTGGGTATGATCACGGCACCGGCACGGTGGTCGTCCAAGCCGGCGATGTGCTCATCAGCAACCCGTCGAATGTCGCCGCGCTCGCGGCGCCCGGCGGGAATGCGGGTGCGCTTCGGGTCGATGCGAATACGATCCGGCTCGGGGTGAACGCCGTTTCCGCGGCGGGTTACGCGGATGTTTCGCTCAACGCCGCTGCGGGGATCCTCGGCGAGGGTGCGGGTTCGTTTTCCACTCCGGGAAATCTCACGTTCTCGACACCGGTGATCACGGGTGCTCGGGGTTCCACGCATTCCGTGACTGCGGGCGGGGCGCTGGTCATGAGCGGGTCCGGTGGCGTTGCCGGTGTCCAAGGAGGGCTCGGCGCCGGCTTCAATTTCACCGGCGCGACGGTGCAGGCGGACACGAACATCCTGCTGCCGAGCGGCCAGCTCACGCTCCGGGCCACGACCGGCGATGTCACTGTCGGCGGCCGCCTGGATGTCGGCGGAACGATGCAGGCGTTCCACGACCTGATCCGCTACTCGGACGCGGGCAGCATCACGCTCGCCGCCGATTCGGGAGATGTCCTGCTGTCCGCTGGCAGCGTCGTCTCTGTCGCGGCGTCCGCCGGTGGGAATGCCGGCTCGATCACGGTGAATGCTGCGCGCGGCGCGTTTGGGATCACGGACGCGATTCTTCTCGGCGGTGCAGGCGCGCAGAAGACCACTGGCAGTTTCACGCTCGATGCCGGGATGCTGCCGTCGTTCACGGAACTGAATCGCGCGTTGAATTCCGGCGGCTTTTTCGAGGCGAGGAATCTGCGGGTGCGCACCGGCGACATCGTCGTCGCAGACGTTGGCGGCCAGGCCACCGTGGCGCGCAATTTCAATCTTTCCACGGATCAGGGAAGCATCCGCGTGACGGGGACGATCGATGCATCGGGCGTGACCGGCGGCTCGATCGTCCTGGCGGCGGGAGGGGATCTCGTGCTCGAACCGGGTGCGAGGCTCACCGCCCACGCGGCGAAATTCAGCACTGCGGGCAAGGGCGGCGAAATCCGGTTGGAGGCCGGCGCGGCGGCGAATGGGATCGCGAACACCGCGGCGATCCTCGACTTGCAGGCGGGTTCCTCGATCGATCTCGGAGTGGATGAGTTCGTGCCCGGCGCATTTTCAACTCCGGGTTCGAGCGCCTTCCTCGGCCGGTTCACGGGCACCCTCCATCTGCGCGCACCGCGCAGCGGGAACGATGTCCGGGTCGGCGCGCTCCTCGGCGAAATCGCCGGAGCATCATCCGTCCTCGTCGAGGGCTACCGGATCTACAGCCAGGCGGGCGGAGCGCTCGACACGGCGCTGCGGACGACGATCCACAACGACGCGACGGCCTACATCAACGCAGGCTACGCCCCGATGTTCGCCCGGCTGCTGGCGGGAAACCCGGGTGCCGCCGCGTTGGATCCGCTTCTCGTGATCGCCCCCGGCGTGGAGATCATCAATCCATCGGGCAACCTGTCGCTGGGCACGCCGAACAATGCCTCGACCGGCTTCGCGACTTCGCTCAGCACCGCGGACTGGGATCTGTCGGGTTTTCGTTACGGGCCAAGAAATGCGCCGGGGGTGCTGACGCTCCGGGCGTCCGGGGATCTGATCTTCAACAACGCACTGAGCGACGGCTTCACGCCGGTTGCCGCGACTTCGGCCAACGGCCACTCACGGCTCTGGCTCGCCACCTTGCAGACCATCAATGCCGCGTTGCCCGTGAACACGCAGTCGTGGTCCTACCGGCTCGCCGCCGGCGCGGATCTCGGCGCGGCTGATTTCCGGGCGGTCGTCCCGAATGGCGGATCACTTCTCGTCGGCGAATTCTACACTGCCGTCCCGAACAACTCGACCTCGGGTGCCTCGGCTGCCACGGGATTGAACGGGCTCACGGCCAACACGATTCGCATTTCGACGAACGAGACGGACCGCGGCACCCGTTACGAAGTCATCCGCACCGGCACCGGCGACATCGAGATCGCCGCGGGCCGGGACGTGCAGCTTCGCAACCAGTTTGCGACGATCTATACCGCCGGCGTCGCGTTGCCATCGCCGACGTCCATCTTCGCGACGGATGATTTCGTTTCTCCGCTGGTGAATCTCACGGGCGCACAACCGCCCAACAACACCGGAGTGGCCCAGCAGCAATACAGCCCGCAGTGGTCGCTGGCGGGTGGCGACGTGAGCATCT
>JBEBGK010000739.1:0-2665 GCA_040081515.1 Chthoniobacteraceae bacterium | reverse complement strand
GCCTGCAGCGCATCGAGCTGCCAGCAGGCGTCGACATCGAGATCAAAATCCAGTCCAACTAACGGGAACCTGGGTGTTGATTCGTCGGCGGTTGCTGTCATGTTGCGCGAGGCGCTCTGTCGTCGCGTCGTTCGGGTTGCTCGTGGTTGGGGCGCTTTCGCTCGGGGTCAATGCCTCGACAGCTGACGCGGCTCCTCTCGGTGGAACCGGCTACGTGGCGTTGACCCCGGCGCGGTTGCTCGACACAAGGTCGGCTGGCGTCACAACGGATGGTCTGTTTGCCGGCGGAGGCCAGGTCGGTCCCGCACAAACGCTTGACCTCAAGGTGACCGGTAGGGGCGGAGTACCGAGCACTGGCGTTGGTGCCGTCGTTTTGAACATCACCGCAGCGGGTCCGTCGTTGCCGACCTTCTTGACGGTCTTTCCTACCGGGTCGCCACAACCGAACGCCTCGAACCTGAACCCGATACCGGGGTTGGTTCAGCCAAGTCTTGTGATCGTCAAGGTGGGCACTGGGGGCGAGGTCTCGATTTACAACGAGCAGGGGTCGCTCAACGTCATTGCGGATGTTCAGAGCTGGTTCCCGTCCGGGGTCGGTGCCGTCTATGAACCGTTGGTACCTGCACGGCTGTTCGATTCACGCTCGGGCGGTGCAACTGTTGATGGCCAATCGAGTGCCGGCGGCAAGGTCGGTCCAATGGAAACGGTAAAGGTGTTAGTCGCAGGTCGCGGGGGCGTGCCCGAATCGGGTGTGGCTTCTGTTGTCGTCAACCTCACTGTTGTCAATCACACGCATCCCACTTTTCTCACGGCGTTTGCTTCTGGCGTGCCGCAGCCGAACACGTCCAACCTGAATCCACAGCCCGGTTTTACTGCTACCAATCTCGCGGTCGTAGCGGTGGGGACCGACGGCAAGATCGCAGTCTTCAACAACAGTGGTATGGCCGATCTGATCGTCGATGTCCAGGGTTGGTTTGCACCCGGGCCGGGGTTCACGTTGGTCGGACCGGCGCGTTTGCTTGACACCCGCGCCGGGGGGAGCACCATTGACGGCCAGGCCCAGGGCGAGGGACGGCTGAGCGGTGGAGCGACACTGGACTTACAGGTTGCCGGGCGTGGCGGGGTTCCGCCGTCCGGGGTCAGCGCGGTGGTCGTAAACGTCACCGCGGTCGATCCAACGGCAGCGACGTTCCTGACGGTGTTCCCTGGCGGAGTGGCACAGCCGAATGCGTCAAACCTCAATCCGTCCGCGGGTCAAACCGTGCCCAACCTCGTGATCGCCAAGGTCGGTGCAAACGGGAAAATCACTATCTTCAACGAGTCCGGTGCCGTTCACCTCCTCATCGACGTCTACGGGTGGCTGCCCGACGACACGGACGTCAATGATGCGCCGCTGAACACGGTGCCTGGTGCGCAGAGCACGCCGGAGGATGTGGCGTTGGTGTTCTCGACTGGTAACGGCAACGCGATTTCGGTTGCCGATGTGGATTCCGGCTCGATGCAGGTGACGTTGACCGCGACTAATGGCACGGTCACGGTGCCGGTTCTGACCGGGCTTTCTTTCACGGTTGGTGATGGCACGGCGGACTCGACGATGACGTTCAGCGGTGCGCTCGCGACGGTCAACGCTCGCTTGCAGGGAGCGAGTTATACGCCGGCGAGCAATTTCAATGGCGCCGGTGGGTTGACGATTATTTCGAACGATGGCGCGGCGAGCGACAGCGATTCGGTCACCATCACGGTGTCAGCGGTCAATGATGGGCCGGTCAACACGGTGCCTGGTGCGCAGAGCACGTCGGAGGACGCTGCGTTGGTGTTCTCGACTGGTAACGGCAACGCGATCTCAGTTGCCGATGTGGATACCAGTTCCATGGCGGTCACGCTGACCGCGACTAATGGCACGGGCACCTTGGGGTCCATGGTCGGGCTGTCTTTCACGGTCGGCGATGGCACAGCGGACTCGACGATGACGTTCACTGGAACCTTGAGCGCGGTCAACTCCGCGCTTAACGGTCTCACCTACAGCCCAACGCTTAACTTCAGCGGTGCCGGTGGGTTGACGATTGTTTCGAACGATGGCGCGGCGAGCGACAGCGATTCGGTCACCATCACGGTGTCGGCGGTCAACGACGCGCCGGTCAATACGGTCCCGGGTGCGCAAACGTTGGGAGACGTTTTCGAGCACTTGATTTTCTCGACCGGTAATGGCAACGCGATCTCGATCGCCGATGTGGATGTGGCTGCCGGCTCGATCGAGGTCACGCTGACCGCGACTAATGGCACGGTCTCGTTGCCGAGTCTGATGGGGCTCTCTTTCTCGGTGGGTGATGGCACGGCGGATACGACGATGACGTTCACGGGGACGTTGAGCGCGATCAACACCGCGCTCGATGGTTTGGCCTACAGCCCGACGCCTGGCTTCAACGGCGCGGCTTTGCTGACCGTCGTCGCCAACGACCAGGGCAACACCGGCTCAGGTGGGGCGCAAAGCGACACCGACAACGTGTCGATTACGGTATTCCACGTTTAACGAAGGGCTTTGGGCTCGGGTTGCCGGTCTCGCCCCGCCGCCGATAGAGTTTCCCGTCCTGTGCATCGCAGGTGCACTGCAATCGATGTCCGTGTCCGTCCCGCTTGCGGGAGACCACACGGCGATAACTAACTC
>JBEBGK010000738.1:0-2666 GCA_040081515.1 Chthoniobacteraceae bacterium | reverse complement strand
GCTGCGGAGGGAAGTGACCGAAAAGGTCGCGCTGCCCGAAGGCTACTTCATCACCTACGAGGGCGAGTTTCAGGCGCAGAAGGAAGCGACGCAACGCATCGTGCTTTTCTCCGCGGTCATCGTCGTGATCATCGCCTTCCTACTCTACGGCTATTTCAAGACGCCGTTCTTCGCCTTCCAAGTGCTCTGCGACATCCCGCTCGCGCTCGTCGGCGGGCTGGTCTTCACCTATCTGAAGCTCGGAAACATCAGCATCGCCACGCTGGTCGGCTTCATCGCCGTGGCTGGCGTCGCCGCGCGGAACAGCATCATGCTGATCTCGCACTTCCTGCATCTCATCGCGGTCGAAGGCGAGAGCTTCACCAAGGAGATGGTCATCCGCGGCACGAAGGAGCGGCTCGTCCCAGTGCTCATGACCGCGCTCGCGGCGGGCAT
This sequence comes from Chthoniobacteraceae bacterium, assembly GCA_040081515.1. Classification (GTDB taxonomy): domain Bacteria; phylum Verrucomicrobiota; class Verrucomicrobiia; order Chthoniobacterales; family Chthoniobacteraceae; genus SXWH01. The sequence continues at coordinate 2,231 of JBEBGK010000738.1, read as the reverse complement.
CGGCCTCATCCCGCTCGTCCTCGCCGCCGATCAACCTGGCAAGGAAATCCTGCACCCTGTCGCCGTCGTCATCGTCGGCGGCCTCATCACCTCCACGCTGCTCGGCCTCGGAGTCACGCCCACGGTCTTCTACACCTTCGGGCGCAAGGCCGCGCAAAACGCCGTCGAGCGCGAAGCAGGAGCCGCCCACTGAACGAGAAACCAAAACCGAAAACCAGACAGACCCATGAAAACGCTGGGGCCGCTCCACCTCATCGCAGCAACCGTCGTGCTCACCGCCCTATCGCCGAATCATGCCCGTGCCTGCGGGCGTGATTTTTCGTTATGCGATCCTGCCGGTCTTCCCAAAGGCGGCGGGATGCTGGTGATTCCCACGTTCAAATGGGATCGCCACGGCGGGCAGGACGAATTCGAATTCACCACGGGCGTGGTGAAAGCGCTGAACAAGCGCGTGGCCTTCGACGGCTATATCAACTTCGCCAATGAAGGCGACGGGTGGGAGGTGGAAACACTGACTCCGGGATTCCTCTTCGACCTGACGCCGAATCAGGAAAAATCGCGCGTCCACTTCGGCGCTTTCATTGCCTACAAATTCGCCGTCAACGGCGGCGACAAGGAGGAGTTCATCTCGGCCAATCAACTGGACACGCGGGACCAATTCGAGTCCCGCATCATCATCGAGGCCGACGTGACTGAGAAACTCGGCGTCGTGGCCAATCTGCTCACCACCGTTCACGAGGGCAAAGCCCGCTGGGGCTACGCCGCGGGCGTGCGATACGAGTTCAACGAAAAGGTCGGCGGCAGCATCGAGGCCATCGGTGACTTTCAGGACAACGGCAAACACCAGATTTTCGCGAATCTCTGGTGGGAGCCAAAGGAGGGCATCTCCTATCGCATCGGCGTGGGGAAAGGTCTCTCGGAGCGCGCCGAGGATGTCACGATCCTCTCCGGTCTCGTTCTGGAATTTTGAAGCATCTCCCCCGCGGTGCCGGTTTGGACACCGCGGCGGCTCACAGTTTCCAAACCAAAAAACAAAACCCGAAAAACAAACCACATGAAATCCATCGCACTCACCCTCCTTGCCGCGCTCGCGCTCGCGCTCTCCGTCCCGGCCTTTGCCGCGGAGAAAGAGCACAATCATGAAAAGAAGGACGCCGGCCCCAACGGCGGCCGCGTCATCACCGCCGTCGAACCTCATCTGGAGTTCCTTGTCACCAAGGATCGCAAAGTCGAAATCACCGCACTGACCAAAGACCTCAAAGCTGGGAAGCTCAGCGGCCAGGTCATCGCGGTCACCGGCGGCGACCGCAGCAAGCCGACGAAGCTCGAGTTCAAGGAAGAGGGCGGCAAGCTTGTCTCCAGCAACGCGCTGCCCGAGGGCAACGACTTCCCGGTCTCCGTGAGCATCAAGCCCAGCGCGAGCGGCAAGGCCGTCTATGAGAAGTTCAACCTGAACCTCGAAAAGTGCCCGACGTGCAAACACCAGGAATACGCCTGCATCTGCGCGCACACGCACGACGACAAGGAAAAGAAGAAGTAACGCCCGCCACGAATCGGGCGGCGGGCCGTTGCGCCTGCTCCCCGGCTCATGGAATTCAATCCAATGAAATCGCTTATCATCGCCTTACTGTCCGTCTCCGCCGCGCTGGTGCCACGCGCCGCCGCGATGCCGCCAATGTCTCGCACGCTGCAAGGCGAGGTCGCGGCGGTGGAGCCGGTGCATAAACGGTTCACGGTGCGGACGGTGAAAACGCCCGCGGGGGTCACGGTCTCGTGGGGGCCGGACACACTCTTTTTCCGCGATGGGAACCTCGTGCCCGGCACCTCGCTGGCGCGCGGCCAACAAGTCACCGCGCGCTACAGGATCCCTTTCTTCGGCCCGAAGATCGCCGTTCGGGTCTTCATTCTCCCCGGCGCGAAATAGCACAATGTCCCACGAACACGAGCACGGGCCGGGCGATGCGCCGAAGAGCATCGCGCTCAATCCGGACGCCCAGGGAAATCTCGAAACGACCCTGCGGGTCGCCGGGATGGACTGCGCGGATGAAGTCGCGGCGCTGGAGCAGGTGTTCCGCCCGCTCAAAGGCGTGCGCGAGGTGCGGGTGAATTTGATGGGCGGAAAGGTCACGCTTTTCCACGACGAGAGCGTGACCCCGCAGCAACTCATCGGCGCGGTCGCGAGCACCGGCATGAAAGCGGTGCGCGGTGGCGAGGATGCGGCGGACTTGGAG
>JBEBGK010000737.1:0-2667 GCA_040081515.1 Chthoniobacteraceae bacterium | reverse complement strand
GTGCTTCAGCATGTATTCGGTCGTCATCAGGTTCCCCGGCTCCTCGGAGCCGATCGGGATGCCCGTCTTTGCCCCGAGACCCAGGCGGCTTGCATATTCGAGGATCGGCCGGTGCCCGGATTTCAGGCCCATCTTGTAAAAGTACGTGTTGCACGACTGCGTGAGCGCATCGACGAAATTCAGCGGGCCCACATCGCTCTTCTTCCAGTTGCGGAAGGTGGTTCCGCCGATCTTGATGGAAGCCTCCCCGCCGAATTCGTCATCCGGGTCCACATAGCCGTCGTTCATCGCGGCGAGACCGGTGATGATCTTGAAGATCGATCCCGGCGGGTACGCCGCGCGGAATGCGCGCGGGAACAGCGGATTGAAGGGATCCTTCACCAGCTTGTCGTAGATCTGCGCGTCCACATTCGGCACATAAATGTTCGGATCGAACGTCGGCTCCGAGGCCATCGCGAGGATTTCCCCGGTGTTCGGATCCATCACGACCATCGCGCAGGGACGTTTGCCAGGGGCGGAGCGCAGCACGCGCTCGACGACCTGCTGGATTTTCAAGTCAAGGGTGGTGACGACGTTTTGCCCGGGGCGCGGAGGCAGCGTGATTTTCTCGGACGCCTTCTGGCCTTTCGCGTCGAAGGACACCTGCATCACGCCCAGCTTGCCGGTGAGCTGTGTGTTGAAGGCCTTTTCAATCCCGTCGCGCCCCTCGAATTCGGGCCAGAGCAGTTCGTTGTTCTCGATCGGGCCAGTCTGGAATCCACCCTGTTTGCCGACAAAGCCCATGATATGCGCGGCGACTGGCCCCTGGGGATATGTGCGCAAGTAAACTGGAATCGCCGTAAGGCCGGGAGCCTGGCTGCGCTTGAGACGGTCGAGTTCCGTCGGCTTCAGATCCTGTGCGATCACCATCGGCATCACGCCTCGGTCCTTGTATTGCCTCAATGCCTTCGCCGCATCGAGTGTGATGGTGCGCCCGGTGATCTCCTGCGCGCGGCGCACCTGCTCGGCGATGAAGCGCGCCGCCTCCTCATCCGTGAACTGCGGCGGTGCCGGGAAATTGATCGCGAGATTGTATGCGACGCGGGTCTGCGCGAACGGTACGCCGTTGCGATCCGTGATCTGTCCGCGCGGCGCAGGGATCGCGAATATGTAGTTGCGCGCGAGCTTTTGCGTCTCCCAACTCGGCTGAAGTCCGGGGTCCGGCTGCACCGGGGCGATTGTTGGTGGCGCGGCCGGTTTTTCCGGCACAGCCGGGACCGCCGCAGGCACGGCTGCCGGTGTCGCGGCGGGATCGGATCCGATGATAGTTCCGCGTGGCTTTGCATTCGGGTATGCCACGACCACAGGGCGCGGGGGCACATCTTGGGCACGCACGGACACCGCTGAAATGCAGGCGCAAAGAATCAGAGGCAAGGGTCGGCGAATCACTGCGGGAAAGGTAGCGCGGAGCATATCACTGCCAAGTGCCAAGATGCGCGCCCATCATATGAGGAAACGCGGGTTTTGCGACATGAAGCGCAGCGGGTTTCCAAAGACAACGGCATCCGTGCGTTCTTCGGTCCATCCGCGCTTGCGCATTTCGAGCGCCGTGCGCGGCACGGCGAGCGGGACGCTGATTCCCCAGTCGCACGCCGAGTTCATCCAGATGCGCTCAGCGCCGTAATTTTCCAAGATATCAATCGCCCGCGCCGGCGTGCATTTCGATTCCGGGTAGAGCGTCATGCCTGCCCACATCCCGGTATCGAGCACCATTCCGGCCGTGTGTTCCTCGACGTGATCGATGATGACGCGCTCCGGCGCGATGCGGCTGTCGCCCTTGATCACATCCAAGATCAGCCGCGTGCCCTTCAGCTTGTCCTCGAGATGCGGCGTGTGGACCAAAATCATCTGCCCGTGCTTCGCCGCGAGATCCACGTGTCGCTCGAGAATTTTCAGCTCGTTGCGCGTGTTCTTGTTCAGCCCGATTTCGCCGATGCCGAGCACGTTTGGCCGGGCGAGGAATTCCGGGATGATCGAAAGCACCTCCTCCGCGAGCTTCATGTCCTCGGACTCCTTCGGGTTGATGCACAGCCACGAGTAATGCGGCAGGCCGAACTTCGCCGCGCGCTTCGGCTCATAGTCCGTGAGCTGGCAAAAGTAATCGTAAAATCCCTGCACGCCGCTGCGGTCGAAGCCCGCCCAGAACGCCGGCTCGCAAACCGCCTTGCAACCCGAGGTGACCATCGCCTGATAGTCGTCCGTGGTCCGCGAGACCATGTGCCCATGGGGTTCAATGTAGCGCATGGCCGTCTCAGTTTCCCTTGCCCGGCCACGCGCCCACCGCGCCTTTGCCGGGCGACTTCTCAATCGGTTCCACCGTCGGATCACTCAGCGAAACCAGCACCGCACGCGCACGCGCCGGTTCCCCGCCTTCGAGTTCCTTCAGCGCCGTGCGAAATGCGGCCAGCCGGAAATCCGCGGCGCCAGTCCCGCGATCCACGCGATCAAGGAATGCGGCGAGATCGATCAGCTTCGCCCGAGCATCCATGAAATAGAGGTCCAGCAATTCGTTGCGGGTCATGTCGGGAAGATTGCGTGGTTTGTGCGGGCAAGCAAGAGGGGCGGCACGATCGAGCGCACCGCCCCTCCAGATTAAACCGTTTTGGTCAGCCGATTCTAGTCAGCCTT
>JBEBGK010000736.1:0-2668 GCA_040081515.1 Chthoniobacteraceae bacterium | reverse complement strand
CTCGTGGCCGCAGACGATCGTCGCGTTGGCGCCGATGCTCACGCCGCGGTGCATGCCGAGGAGTTCGCATACCACGAGCGCGAGCTTCGTCCTGCCGTCGTCGAGCACGAGGCAGCGCGCGTGCAATTCATCATGCACATGCGTCGCCGGGAACGGCACGAACCCGCCGACGATGCCGGTGCCGAGTTCGGGGGTGATGTTGCTCGTGGCCGCGCCCGCCTGGAGCGGCGCAGGGACGGGCGGCGCGGCAAATGCCACGCAGGCGAGCAGGATCGCGATGACGGAGGGGAGGAGAGTTTTCATGGGTTCGTTACAGGCTCGATCCCGTTCAGGGCTGTGGAAAGCGCATAATGCGCCGTCCGCTCACCCGCCCGAGAGCAGGGCGAGCGTGCCTTCGTGGATGAGATGGAATGCCTTCGAGGTCCCGCCACCGGGGAGGGATTCGCGCAGGGTCATCGCGCGGCCGTTCGGCGAAAGCTGGCCCGCGTAGTTCCGAGCCGGCTGGTTCGGATGCAGTTCCTCGATGGCGATCTCGCGCGTGTCCAGCAGCAGCGAGCCGGTGAATTCAAACACCAGCGGCACCGACGCATCCCACGCGTATTCGATGATCCCGCGCAACTCGGCGTCGGTCTCGCTCAATTGCGCGACCGCGTGGATCGTGATCGCGAGCGTCGCCGATTCATCGCGGCCGGGCGGCGGGCCGATGAAGCGGGAGCGGAGGAAGTGATGCCACGCGACGTTCGGTTCGTTGACGATCCATCCGGCGCGCTTATGGAGGTCGAGCATGCGTGGCGACTGTTCCCCGAAGTGCGACCGATCGTCAATGGCGTCAGGTCAGCGCCCCTCCGCAGGCGCGCCGGGCAGGAGCGGAAGTTTCCCGGAGATGTCGAGGAGCTCCTTTTTCTGTTCGCTCGTGAGCGCGGTGGATTCCTCCAGCCACGCCTTGGCCTGCCCGGGCTGCGTGCCCAGCCAGCGCAGGGCAAACTGGCTCACCATCGTCGCCCGCACTTCCGGTCTTCCGAGCGCCTCCGCCCAGCGGATTCCCTTCGCGGGATCGATCTCCAGTCCGCTCCCGATCAGCGTCATCACGTCCGCGTGCGTTCCGAACGAGGGGCTTTTTCGAACGGCGTGCTGCGAAACAGCTTGGTACGGGCGCGGGAAGCGTGTGTGGTGGGGCGATATGGGACACTGCAAAGGCAAAACGAACGTCAAGAAACGCGCGGCACGCCGTCGGAAGACCGAGCGGCTCGCGCTCGCAAAGAGCACGGCCAAGGCGGCGAAGTAGCGCCCGGGGGGCTTTCAGTCCGCATTGGGAATGCGGATCATCGTGTCCTCGCAACCGAGGCACGCGGACAGGATTGTCCGCGTTACGCCGCGCCTCGGCTGAATCTTTCAGCGGGCTGCCATGCGATGTGACGCCGGGCTTCTCATCGGGCCGCGTGCTGGTAGCGTGGCGGGCATCTTCCCGCCCGAAAAATGAAATGCCCGCGCTCCGTGTTCCCTGTCTGGTTGCTCTTCCTCGCGTCGCTCGCGCGCATTTCCGCCGCGCCGCCGGGGGACGGGATCGCGCGGGGTCCGCAGCCCGAGGCGTATAATTCGTGGATGCTCGCGCAGGCCGGGATGGTGCCGGGGCCGGAGCGTTTGCAACTCGCGCCGGGCTTCAGCGCGGAGCTGATCCGGGTGGCAAAGCCGGAGGAGGATTCGTGGGTGGGGATGGCGTTCGACGGCAAGGGGCGGCTGATCGTGGCGCGGGAGAAGCGCGGGCTGTTGCGATTCACGATCGCCGGCGCGGAGGTCTCCACGGTGGAGGTGGTGAATGATGAACTGCTCGAATGCCGCGGCCTGTTGTGGGCGCATGACAGCCTCTACGTGAATGCGAACAATTCGCGGGGCCTCTACCGTCTGCGCGACACGGACGGCGACGACCGTTTCGATGACTCGCGCCTGCTGCTCCGGACGGGGGGCGGGGTCGGCCACGGGCGGAATCATCTTGCCCTCGGCCCGGACGGTTCCATTTACGCCGTGCACGGCGACGACCCCGAGCCGGCCGATGCGCAGCTCGCGCCGGAAACTCCATATCGCAACTGGGCTGAGGATCGCCTCGTCCCCGGCCGCGTTCCCGGCGGCAGGACGAAGACGGCGCGCACCGGTCACGTGCTGCGCATGGATGCGGATGGGAAAAAGGTCGAGCGGCTCTGTGGCGGATTGCGCAATCCCGTGGGGATCGACCTGAACCGCGACGGGGAGATTTTCGTGTACGACGCGGACATGGAATGGGACCCCGGGCTCCCGTGGTACCGACCGACGCGCGTGCTGCACATCGTCCCCGGCGGCGAATACGGCTGGCGGCACGAGCTGTCCTTTCCCCTCGGCGCGGAGGACAATCTGCCCGCGGTGTGCGACGTGGGGCTGGGCTCGCCGACGGGCGTGGCGTTCGGATACCGGGCGCGGTTTCCGGCGAAATACCGGGAGGCGCTGTTCATCGCGGACTGGGCCTACGGGCGGATCCTCGCGGTGCATTTGCGGCCGGAGGGGGCGAGTTATCGCGGGGAAATGGAGACTTTCGTCGCGGGGCGACCGCTGAATGTGACGGCCCTGGCCGTCGGCCCGGATGGTGCGATGTATTTCGTCACCGGCGGACGGCGCACGCAATCGGCGCTGTACCGCG
>JBEBGK010000735.1:0-2670 GCA_040081515.1 Chthoniobacteraceae bacterium | reverse complement strand
GGCCACAAGAACGCGAGCGCCACCACCGCCGCGCCCGCAGCGCCGAGCGCCCACGGCAGGCGGCTTTTCTCCGCCGGCGATGGCGGCAGTTCCGCCCGCGGCGGACGCAGATCCGGGATCGGCTCGGTCTTGATCGCGCCCGCCGCGACCAGCGGCAGCAGGATGAGGACGGCCAGTGCGATCCGTTTCATCGGCGGCGGCGATGTTCGAAAAAACGCTGGAGCATCGGCGCGTATTCATCCTCCGGCGTGAGGCGGACCAGGTCCACGCCCGCCTGCATCAGTGCACGATCAAGCTGCTCCTGCCGGTGGGCCGCGCCCTCCGAAAATGCCCCGCGGACCGAATCCCGCACGGTGTCCAGTTCCAGCACCTCCCCGGTCTCCGCATCCTCGAGCGTGAGCAATCCCGCCGGCGGCACGTCGCGCTCCCGCCTGTCCTGGAGCTGGATGCACACGAGGTCATGACGCGCATTCGTCTGCCCGATCTCGTGAAAAAGATCCCGGCGTCCGGTCGTCACGCCGAAGCTGTGCAGGAAATCCGTGACGAGAAAAACGACCGAGCGGCGGTGAATCACATGATTCAGGAAGGCGAGCGCCGACTGGATGCTGGTGCCCCTTTTGCGCGGCGGAAAGAGCAGCGCCTCGCGGATCACCCTCAGCAGGTGCCGGCGCCCTTTCCGCGGCGGGAGGAAAAGCTCCACGTCGTCGCTGAACAGCAGCAGGCCGACCTTGTCGCCGTTGCGCAGGGCGGAAAAGGCGAGGATGCCCGCGACTTCCGCGGCGGACTCGCGCTTCGTCCGGGACGAGGAGCCGAATTCACCCGACGCGGAGACGTCGATCACGAGCATCACCGAGAGCTCGCGCTCCTCGCGATGCAGCTTCACGAACGGACGCCGCATGCGCGCGGTGACGTTCCAGTCGATCGTCCGCACATCGTCGCCCGGCACGTATTCGCGCAGCTCCTCGAAATCCATCCCGCGCCCCTTGAACTGCGAATGATACGCCCCGACCATCAGGTCGTTCGCGAGCTTACTCGTGCGCAGTTCGACGCGGCGGACTTTGCTGACGATGTCGGCGGAGGTGAGAGGCACTGTGATCGGTGATCAGTGATCGGTGATCGGATTTTGGGCGCGCGCTGCGGCTACGGAACGGTAATCGGTGTTCGGGGCGTTCTTGCAGAAGTCGTCCGCCCGGTCGATCATTCGCGAGAGCATCCCGCCGATCTTCCCACAACGCCCATCGAGATCCGCGAATTCCGCGTCGGCGATGTAACCGGAATCCAGTGCGCTCGTGAGCCACGACTGTGTTTCGTATGCCTCGCCCAAAGCCTCATCGAGTTTGCTGATGAAAGCCGCCTTGTAGCGGCGCCGAGCCCATGCCTCGGCAATCATCGCCATCACCGCGCGGGAGCTGCGGCGGACCTGATCCACGAGCGAAAATCGCTCATCGCGCGGGAATCGCTTGGTGATTTCAAAAACGATCCGGGCCGCTTCACGCGCCGACAGATACACGTTCAAGTCGCGGAATGATTTCGCAGCGGCCATACCGATCACCGTTCACTCATCACTGATCACAACGCCCCTACGGCACCGGCACATTGTCGAAGATCCGCTTCACGACGCCGTCGCCGGTCATGCCCTGTGCCTCGGCTTCGTAGGTGAGGATGACGCGGTGGCGCAGGACGTCGGCGCCGATGGCCTTCACGTCGCCCGGCGTGACGTAGGAACGGCCCTGCAGGAGCGCCCACGCCTTGGCGGCGAGCGTGAGATTGATCGTCGCGCGCGGGCTCGCGCCGAACTGGATCAGCGGCCGCAGGTCGGCGAGCTGATACTTCTCCGGGTCGCGCGTCGCGAAGACGACATGCACGATGTAGTCGCGCACTTTTTCATCCACATGCAGGCTGTCCACGAGCTCCCGTGTGGTGAGGATGTCGCCCAGCTCGATGACCCGCTCGATCTCGAGATTCGGCCGGGTGAACGCCATCGTGTCGAGGATGCGCCGCTCCTCCTCGAACGACGGATAGCCGACGAGCACCTTCAACATGAAGCGATCCACCTGGGCTTCCGGCAGTGGGTAGGTGCCTTCCTGTTCGATCGGGTTCTGAGTGGCCATCACCAGAAAGGGTTCCTCCAGTTTGTGCGTCTCGCCGCCGAGCGTGACCTGGCGTTCCTGCATCGCCTCGAGCAGCGCGCTCTGGACCTTGGCAGGGGCGCGGTTGATTTCATCGGCGAGGACGAAGTTCGCAAAAATGGGGCCTTTCGTGACGTGATACTGTCCGTCGCCGGGATTGTAGATGAGCGTGCCGGTGATGTCCGCCGGGAGCAGGTCCGGCGTGAACTGGACGCGGCTGAAGCTGGCGTGAATCGCGGAGGCCAGCGTGCGGACCGCAAGCGTCTTCGCGAGGCCCGGCACGCCCTCGAGGAGCACGTGGCCGTTCGCGAGCAGGCCGACGAGCAGGCGATCGAGCAGGTATTGCTGCCCGACCACGACGCGACCGACCACTTCACGAAGACGGGTAACCCAGGCTGCGGCATTGCGGACGCGGGCGTTCAGTTCGTCGAGGGATGGATTCATAAATTGAGGAAACTCGCGGCGGAGCGCCGAAGCTGGGGTAGGACAGCCGAAAGCGCGCATTCGGCACGACGCGAAACGCGATGGAACCGCGCCACGG
>JBEBGK010000057.1:0-10192 GCA_040081515.1 Chthoniobacteraceae bacterium | reverse complement strand
TTGCGGGCGGCGAGCACGGTCTCGCGACGGATGATCAGCGCATCGAGCCCCACGATGGCCACGCGCTGCCTGCCGTCGTCGAACACCGCCGCGCGGATCTTCGGAGGATCGTGGATCTCTTTTCCGAAAGATTTTCCGTATCCGCCCGGCACCTCCATCCCGAGGTCGGGGACGACTTCGCGGTCGGCGAAGCCGGCCTTGATTCCCTCGGAGCGGGCGAGGGGAGTGAAGAGCAGGACGAGGAGGGCTGGAAGAATCTTCATGCGGCGAATAGACACGACACCAGGACGCGGCGGCAAGTTGGGAACACGGGGGCCGGCACGCGATCGTTTGGCGGGTTTGCCTTTGTCGGTTGCGTTCCGTAGAACGCCGGCATGACTCCCTCCCGCCATCCGCTGCGCGGCGTGCTTCCCGTTTTCCAGACGCCATGGCTGGAGGATGAAACGCCCGACCTCGACACGCTGGAGCGCGAGATCGCGTGGCTCCGTGAGAGTGGAGCGCAGGGCATCGTGATGGCCATGGTCTCCGAGACGCTGAGGCTATCGAGCGAGGAGCGCGAGCAGCTCGCCGCCACGGCTTGCAGGCTTGGCGGCGCGTGGGGTACCGTCGTGATCAGTGTCGGCGCGGAGTCCTCGAAGCTGGCGGAACGTCACGCCCGGCACGCCGAGTCCGTCGGGGCCGATGCCGTGATGGCGATTCCGCCCGTGGCCGCCGCGATCGGCGAAGCCGGATTGCTCTCCTACTACACGCGCATCATCGAGGCGGTCCGCATCCCGGTCATCGTGCAGGACGCGAGCGGATACGTCGGCAGGCCGATGCCCGTCGCGATGCAGGCGCGATTGCTCGATGAGTTCGGCGCGGATCGTGTGCTCTACAAGCCCGAGGCCTCGCCCATCGGCCCGAAGCTGTCCGAGCTACGGGACGCGACCGGTGGCCGCGCACGCGTCTTCGAGGGCACCGGCGGCATCGCGCTCGTTGATTCGTTCAAGAGGGGAATCGTTGGCACCATGCCCGGTGCGGATCTCATCCGGGCGATCGTCCCGCTCTGGCGCGCGCTGGAGGCCGGCGATTGGGAACGGGCCTACCGGATCCACGGCCCGCTCGCCGCGCTCATCGCCATGCAGACAAGTCTCGATGCCTTTCTCGCGGTCGAGAAGCATCTGCTCGTCCGGCAGGGAATTTTCAAGAACACGCTCGTGCGCGGCCCGGTGGGATTCCGGCTGGATGACGAGACACGCCGCGAAGTGGATCGCCTTTTCGACCGCATGATCGCGGCGACGCAATGATCATCGACGTCCATTCCCACGCATGGCGGTTTCCGGGAGATTTCACCGCCGACTTCATCGCGCAAGCCCGCCGCGCGCGGCCCGGACATGAGGTCGATCTCGCGGTCACCCATGAATGCTACCGCGCCTCGGCGCCGGAGGACACGCGCACCATCGTCTTTGGCGGCAAGGCGCGTCTGAGCGGTGTGTGGGCCGATGACCGCCATGTCGCCGGCTACGTTGCGCGGGATCCCGCGCGGCTCATCGGATTTCTCTCCGTGGATCCGACGCAGGACGGCTGGGAGCGCGAGATGCGCGAGGGCAGGGAGGAACTCGGCCTGCGCGGCATCAAGCTGCTGCCGATGTACGCCGGGTTCAGTCCCGACGACGAACGGCTCGATCCGCTGTGGGATTACGCGCGGCGCCATTCACTGCCGGTGCTGCTGCACATGGGCACCACGTTCATCACGCAGGCGCCGCTGCGCTTCACGTTGCCGCGGCTCATCGAGCCGGTCGCGCTGAAATTTCCCGAGGTGAAGATCATCCTCGCGCACCTCGGTCATCCGTACGAGGGGGAATGCATCGTGACGATCCGGAAACATGCGAATGTCTTCGCGGATGTCAGCGCCCTGCACTACCGGCCGTTCCAGTTCTATCAAAGCCTCATGCTCGCGCAGGAATACGGCGTGTGGCACAAGCTGCTCTTCGGCACGGACTATCCGTTCACGACCGTGAACGGGACCATCGCCGGCCTGCGTGGCCTGAATGACATGCTCGAAGGAACGAAGCTCCCGCGTCTTCACGCCGGGGAAATCGAGGCGCTGATCCACCGCGATTCCCTCGCATTGCTCGGGCTCAATCCCGCGTAGCCGTGGCGGCTATTGCTTGGGCGGGGCGTCCGCTTTTTTCGGCGCGGCGGTCCACATTCCGCGGTCCGCATCGTGACGCAACTGGACGCGCCAGCGGGTGGGCTCGGTCGTGCCGTCTGCGCGGGTGACGGTGCCGCTCAGGAACACCGTCGCGCCGTCCGGCGGTTCGAGGGTGACCTGTGCATCCTGAAACGGGTCGAAGCCAACGGCGCCCTTTTTTTCCGCGTGATCCCGCACGAGGCCGCGGGCGCGCCACCATGCGGACTCGGTGGTGAAGTCGCCGCTCGTCAATTCCCGCCATGCGTCGGCGGTGACGGCGCCGAACAACGAGACGAACAGCGCGATCGCCGCCGCGACGCCGAGCGTGACCGACCAGATCAGGACGCGGTTTCGCCGACGGCGCTGGAGGACGATCTGCGAGATGGGCTGCCATTGGTCGAGGCCCTCGCGCCAGTACAACGTGTCGTCGTCGATGAAGCGGCACTTGTGCAGATGATTGATCTGCTTCGCGGTGTACGGACCGCGCTGCTCGCCATTGTGATAGATGAAAAAGACCTCGAAATGCATGGAGGCGCGGTGCCCGGGGCAGGTGCGCGGGATGCGTGCTTAGCCGATTCGTGGCCGGTGGCAAAGCCCGATGCGCGGGCTCCAGGGGCGCTCAGGGCGCGGACAGGATCACCGATACATTCGCCCCGCCGAATCCGCTGGAATTGCTCATGGCGACCCGCGGGCGCGCGGCGGTGGGCTTCGTGACGATCGGCAGATCGTGGAAGGCGGGATCGAGTTCCCGGATATGGGCCGAGACCGGGGTGAAGCCCTCGCGAATCGCGAGGCAGCAGAAGGCGGCCTCCATCGCTCCCGCGAGCGAAAGGCCGTGGCCGGTGAGGCTCTTCGTGCTGCTGATGAGGGGACACTTTCCCGGCTGGAAGACCTGGCGGATGGCGTTCCCTTCCGCGAAATCCCCCGCGAGGGTCGCGGTGGCGTGCGCGTTCAGGTAGTCGATCCGGTCCGGCGCGAGCGTGGCGTCGTCGAGCGCGAGCCGCATCGCCCTGGCGAGACCGTTGCCCGCGGGATCAGGCGCCACCACGTCGTAGCCGTCGGTCGCCTGGCCCCAGCCCCTTACTTCCGCATACACGGTCGCGCCGCGCGCGGCCGCGTGGTCCGCTTCCTCGAGCACGAGCACGGCGCCGCCGCCGGTGACGACGAATCCGTCGCGAGCGGCGTCGAATGCGCAAGGCGAGCGCTCCGGATCGGTTCCCTCGCTCAGGGCCCGCAGGACGGCAAAAGGGAGGATGTTGAACGGCTCGCAATCCTCCGCTCCGGCGACAAACATGATTTTCTGCCGCCCGAGCCGGATGAGATCGAACGCCGACCCCAGCGCATGAGCCGAAGACGCGCACGCGCTCGAGAAGCCCACCGATGCGCCGTGGATCTTGAATCGCGCCGTGAGGTTGAGGTGCAGCGAGTTCGGCATCCCGGCGATCACGAGGGGCGTCGAGCAGCGGCGCACTCCGCGTTTCACGAGCGTTTCCAGCCCGGAATGCGTGATGAACGTCGAGCCCGCCGAGGCGCAGTAGAAGCCCGTGCGATTATCCGAGACGTGCTCCGGCGCGAGGCCCGCGTCGGCGATCGCCTCCTGCATCGCAGCGCAGGCGTACAGCGCGTTCGGCGTCATCGTGCGCAGTTCTGCCCGGCTCAGTTGCAGCGTGTCCGGCAGCGACCAGTCGAGCGCGTCCGCGGTGGGAAAGGCGAACCCTTTCACGGTGCCGACCAGTTTCACCGGCTGGTCGGAATCGACGAAGGGCTGGTAAACTTCCACGCCCGTCCGGCATTCACGCAGGCTTTGCGACACCGCGGCACGGCTGTTGCCGATGCTCGTGGTGAAGCCCAGTCCGGTGACGACGACGCGTTTCATTGATGTGGAATCCTCAGGCTGCGCCGTGGACCTAGTTCCGGGACGCCCTTGCGTCTCGCTCAACCCTTGATTCCCAGTTTTTCGCGGATGAACGCATTGAGGTCATCCAGCGTCGCGATTTTCCGGAGTTCGCTGTTGTCGATCGTGATGCCGAGCACTTCCTCGACTGCCATCACCGCCTCCATCAGCCCGAGGGAATCCATCCCGACATCCTCCACGAGGCGTGAACTGCCCGGGATGGTCGCGAGGGTCCCTGCAGCTTCGTCGGGCAGTTCGCGCTCGAGCACGCCGTACACCACCTTCGCCACATCGGCCGGATCGCGGGTTTCCTGGAAGCGGAGGGCCGCCTCCACGGTCTGCTCGCTGCAGCGCTTGAGCGCAGAGATGATTTCTTCACGTCGGGAATCTGGAACGCTCATAGTCCGACCGACTCAACCCGAGACCGCGGCGCGATGCAAAGCGAAATGCTTGGTGGTGCTCTGCGGTGCGCGTGAATGCGGCCCACGGCGCGAAGGGAAACGGGGGTGGCACCGTGTCTTTGATTACGGTGACAGATCTTGAAACTGCGAGTTCCGTGCCTATCCGAGTCCAGTAGCAGTGGTTTTTATAAACAGGGATGAAAGTGGATTCTACCAATGGCGGATCCGGCATGCATCTCTCGAACTTACTGGTAATCTTCGCCATAATTTCTGTCACGCTTCCGAGGAGATCGCGGTTGCGAGTACGACGATGATTGAAAAGGGGCCGGCGGGTTTTCGGCATCTCGAAGGCTGCATTCACTTTTGAACACGCCGTCTTTTTTGTAGATGCGGCTCTTTTTTAATTGACGCATCTGCTACAGATGTTAGAAATGTCGTCGGAAAGCGGCGAGAGTTCGTCGTTTCCTTCACAAACCGTCTGTTCAGCCCCCAAGCAATGTAGATTATCCGAAACCATCCTATGAAAATCATGACTCATCAAAAATTCCGCAGTGCCACGCCAGTGGCGTCGTCTCAAAGTGTTTCGCCTTTCTGGCGTTTACGCTCGTTGTTGTTTGCCGCCCTCGCGATCGTTGCGGGTGGATCGGTTGCGAACGCGCAGCTGGCGAACGGAGACTTCGAACTGGGCAATCTTTCGAACTGGTCCCAGACGCAAGCAGGAGCCACGAACTGGTACAACTACACGGGCACTTCGGCGCCGGTGACCGGAGGCTTTTTCGACCCCGTCTCGGCACCGCCGCAAGGTGATCGTGCTGCGATTTCGGATTCGGCTGGTGCGGGCTGGGCGATTCTCTACAGGGACATCCCGCTCCCTGCAGGTCCGGCGCAAACTCTGAAGTTGCAGGTTTATTACGTGAACCGTGCGGTTGGGGGATGGATCACGCCTGCGGACTTAACGAATACCGCAGTGCCGAATCAGCAGTTTCGGGTGGACATCATTGATCCCTTGGCGCCTTTGAACACGACAACCGGTGTCCTGCTGGAGGTCTTCAAGACGGAAGTGGGTGACGATCTCAGCATGCCCCCAACCCAGTTTTGTGCGGATTTGTCAGCTTATGCGGGTTCGACGGTCCGGCTTCGGATTGCAGTTGCGATGACCGAAAACACTTTGAATGCCTCCGTCGATGACGTGCAACTGGACTCCGACCCTTCGTCTGGCGGGGGGGAGCGGGAGCGAATCCAGCAGGTTCAGAGTCAAGCGATAGCGATTCTCGGTACGGTGACCGACAAGGGTGACCGGAAAAAGCTTGCCGATGCGATCAAGCGGTTGGGTCAAGCGGATGGAAGCAAGCTCTGGGACGAAGCGAACCGTCCTACGCTGGAAGACGGCAAGAAGATTTTCGACAGGGTGAGGGACGCGGTCAAGAAGCTTGCGGATTTGCGGGCCGGTGCCAAGACTCTGAGCCTGCGTCCCCAAATGACGCCGCTGATCGACGAATTGGTGGCAACCACGAGAATGATAGCAACGAGGTCGATTGACGAACTGACGTTGGTGGGTCCCGGGTCCAACAAGCCAGCCGATGCGCAGAAGAAGCTGAATGAGGCAATCGCTGAACGTGCAAAGGGCGATGTGGACGCGAGCGAATCCGATCCGGATTCCGCGGTCAGTCATTACAAGCACGCGTGGCAGAAAGCCGCCGACAAAGTGGACGATATCGCAAACGAAAACTGAGGAATTCAGGGTTCAGTCGTCCGAGTTAATTCAAACGAAATAGAGAGCGCCCCGTGAACAACGGGGCGCTTTTCTTTTCCGGTCGAGGCACCGTTTCGTCAGGCTCCGATTGCGCGAACGCTGGGGTGTGAACTGGACTCAGTTCGAGCGCTCGTCCGGCTGGCGCTCTCCGCGGCGTCACTTCTTCGTCATCACGAACACGCCATTCCAGTCCGGGCCGGGCGGGCTGTCCTGGAGCCTGGTGCATCGTTCGAGATACATGGTGGCCAGCGGATCGCCGGGGCGGCTCTTGAGACACCGATGGAAGGACTCGATGGCCGAGGCAAATTTCGCCATGCGATAGCGTTTGAGGCCCTCCTCGTAACCAGCCAGATAGTCGTTCACATTCTGCGCGAGCGGCTCTCTGCGCGGGCCGAGCACGGTAAAGACGCTGATGGGCCTGGTCTTTCCCTTCACCTGCACGAGATCGACGAACTGCAGGTGAAATGCCTCGACGACGAGGTCGGCCGCGCTTTCGCCGAGGACGAGTTCGAGGCCGTATTCCTTCGTGAGCCCCTCCAGCCGGGAGGCGAGATTCACGGGGTCGCCGATGACGGTCAGTTCCATCTTCTCGGTTGCGCCCGTCGCGCCGATGTTGCCGACGATGACCGGCCCGTAGTTGATACCGATGCCCATCTTGAACGGAGGCAGCCCCCGCTTCTCCCACTGTTTGTTCAGCTTGGTAAGTTCGACGTCCATCTGCATGGCCGCGGTCACCGCCCGTTCGATGTCCTTGGCGGGGCCCTCGGTGTACACTTCGCCCCAGACGGCCATGATCGCGTCGCCGATGAACTTATCGAGCGTGCCCTTGCTGTCGAAGATGCACTTCACCATGTGGGTGAGGTATTCGTTGAGCTGCGCGACGAATTGCTGCGAGTCGGCGGCCTCCATCATCGTCGTGAAATCGCGCAGGTCGCTGAAGAGGATGGCGACGGACTTGCGGACGCCGCCGAGGGTGTTGAGGATGCTCGCGGGGTTGTCGAGGATGTCCTTCACGAGATCCTTCGAGACGTAGCGCTCGAGCGTGCGGCGGGTGCGCGCCTTTTCCATGCGGTCGAGCACCTGCTCGATGATGAGCCAGACGAGGCCCGAACTGTTGGCCGCGAGCAAAGGCGGAGCGACGGAGAGAAGGGTGGCGCCGGAGCCCAGCCCGAAAAGCAGAAGTGCCGCAAAAAAGAACGCGACGCTCCCCGCGAGGAAGAGAAGGAAGCGTGTGAAAGGCTGGGTGACGAACGTGCTCAGAGCCCAGGCGACGAGTCCGGCAATGAGGATGCCGGCCATCTCCGACATCCGGGATGGCTCGTGGATGAAGTCCTGGTTTAACGCGGCATTGAGCGCATGGAGATGGAGCGCCGGCCCGGGGATATCGTTGAACGGGGTGCGGATGAAGTCCTTGCTCCAGTTGCCTTCGGGCCCGATGAGCACGATTTTTCCCCGAAAGAATTCACCGCCGCCGTACCTGGAATCCCACAGCCGGGGCACGAAGATTTCCCAGAGCGGCAGCGGCTGGATCGGCGAGGTGAAGCGAAAACAGGGGTATCCACTTGGAATCAGATCCCCCCTCCCAAGTTTGAGGAGGATCCTGCCAATGAGTGACGGGATGATTTCCGATTCCTGGGACGGCGGCAAATCATTCAACTCGGCAAAGCTGATCCGATAGCGGGCGTGGCGAACGACATTATCGAGTTCACTGTCGGGCCAGAAATTCACGAATCCGACGCGCGGGTCCACGGAGTCCCCCGGCGAAATCAGCGACGGCGATGGCGGTGTGAGGGAGCGTGTCGGTTTCGGAAGGCGCGGATCGCTCATGTCCACGATGTTTGCACCGATGACGACCTTGTCCCGTCGGCGTTCGAGCACGGCGCGAAGCGCGTCATCGCCCTCGCGCTCGGTGGGAAAAAGAATGTCGAGCGCGACGACCTTGGCCCCGGCGTCCAGGAGCCGGTCGATGACCATCCCATGGACCTCGCGCGACCACGGCCAGCCGTCCCGTCTCATGATCTTCAGGGCGGGCGACCCTTCGATTTCCTCGGTGAACGCCCCGTCGAGCGAGATCGACGGCTGATCGATGGCGAGGAAAACGATATCCGGATGCGTGGGCGACTTTTTCCCTTGCCGCGTCAGGTAATCGCGCGTGCTGAAATCCAGGAGCACCATTGGCTCATAGCCGGTCCAGACCGTGAGCGCCACGAGCCCCGTGCATAGGACGCAGACGGCGGCGAGAAGAACTCGGCGATGTCGGGTCAGAAAGGTCATGGTGGCAGCGAGGTAGGTATGCGAGAGGATGCCGGTGGCGTAATCATGACGCCGGCAGTTCGCTTGTGCTTGACTCGCGGGGCGGGAAACTACACAGGAACGGGCATGAAGACCCACATCTTTTCCGCGAAAACCACATGGGTCGCCGTCTTTTTCATCATGAGCGCCGCGGCGGGATTCGCCGCGATTCCTTTCGATTCAGCGATGGTGACGCGCGTGGAGAACAAGGTGACCTTGGGTGAGATTAAGGGACGCACGGTCGCCGGTCGGCGTCCGGCCGCCGTCGCCGATGTGGTGAAGGCGGATAACTTTGTCCAGACGACGAGCAACTCGCGCGCGGAACTTCAGTTCCGGGACAAGAGCCTCGTCCGCGTGGGACAGAATTCGGTTTTCTCGTTCCAGGCCGACACCCGGACGCTGTCGCTCGAATCGGGCGAGATGCTTTTCTACGTGGTGCCGGGCAAGGGCGGTGCGACGATCAAGACGCCGACGCTGACGGCTGCGGTCACCGGCACGACCGCCTTGGTGCGGGAAAACGAGATCATCGTTCTCGAGGGCAAGCTGACTTTGAAGGACAAGGACGGCAACACCGTGACCATCGAGGCCGGCGGAGAGTTCAACGCGGCGAGGTTTGAGGACGGGAAACTCGTGGGCTACAAAGTGGACGTCACGAAACTGAGCCTTCCCCTGTATTCATGGGCGAAACTTCCCGATGGCGTGGAGAAGATGATTGCGGACGCGAACCCCGGTTGGGAAAGGAAACTTATTGCCGGTGAGGATCAGGGGGATGCCACGGGAAGTGGCGCGACCGGACTCGGGTTGGCGGGGCTGCTCAATCCGATCTTTGGCGGCGGTGCCGGAACCGGCGGCGGCAATGCGACCACCAATGTGAACCCGCCCGGTCCGGTGCCGATCATCGAGGAAATGGGCGGGCCAGGTAATCCTCCCCCTGACCCCGATCCTCCTGGCGAGTTTTTTCGGTAGTGAACGTCGGTTCATGCGTTGACCGCATGTCGGGTGCTGCTGGCCTTCGTTTTCCGGCGATCACCGCAGGGATAACTTCTTCGTTCTGAATCGAGGATCTCCGCTTGGCTAAAGCCGGGGAATGTTGCTAGATGAAGGTGTGGCCGCACCAAATTTGTCCCAACCTGTCTTTGCATCGCACGCTCCGGAACTGGAAGCGCTGAAGAAAGACGCCAGAAAAGCGTCATTCAAGGCGGGTCGCGTCATTTTTCGAGAGGGCGATCTCGGAAACGTCCTGTACATCATCGAAAAGGGGAGCGTCGAAATATCGGGCGTCATCGGCGGTAGTGAACGCCGCGTGTTCTCGCGTTTCGGGGCAGGGGAGTATTTCGGCGAGATGGCGGTGGTGGACTGGCAGCGCCGATCGGCCA
Organism: Chthoniobacteraceae bacterium; assembly: GCA_040081515.1. GTDB lineage: Bacteria > Verrucomicrobiota > Verrucomicrobiia > Chthoniobacterales > Chthoniobacteraceae > SXWH01. The sequence continues at coordinate 303 of JBEBGK010000057.1, read as the reverse complement.
CGGCCACGGCGGAAGTCGATACTGTCGTCTCGATCATCCCGCGCGAGGCGCTCTGGCAGATGTGCGAGCGCTCTCCGCGGCTCGTGATGGCGATGATGCGCGAGTTCAGCATGCGCATGCGGGAATTCGACCGGCGTTACCTCCACGAAGTCTTCCAGCAGGAGCGGCTCGCGCTGGTCGGCCGTTTCGCGCAATCCATCGTGCATGATTTCAGGAATCCGCTGAACAACATCGCCTTTGCGACGCATCTCGCCTGCGCCGACGATGCGACCCGCGAGGAGAGGGTGGAAACCGAGGCGATGA
>JBEBGK010000734.1:0-2671 GCA_040081515.1 Chthoniobacteraceae bacterium | reverse complement strand
CTACGTCGGCGGGGAGACACAGGCGCAAACCGATGCTGCTATCGAGACGGGAGCCACGGCGCTACCCGTGGCGCTTTCAGAAAGGCCAATGCTACTCTGCAAGGATGAAGCTCTCACTCAAGTCTGGAAGTCTTATCGGATAGTGAAAACATCAGATTACAGTAAGAAAACGCTTTCTTTTTCACTGCAAACGCATATTTTCACCCAGCAGTGAAGACATCAGAATCCAGTAAAGGCGCAATTATCCGCCACGAGAGCGAGCTGGCACTCCATTTCCGGGAGTTCCTGCCCGAGGATCCGGATCTGCGTTGGCGCATCCAGCCGGAAACACCCAAGGAAAGCGGACGCCGCCGGTGGGACCTCGTGGAACTGGAACTCGATGATCGCAGGCTGCCATTCCATGCGGTTTATGAACTCAAGCCAAGCCTCCCTTGGCTGGAAACATTGAAGCCGACGGACGGCACACCACCGCTCCTCGTCACCCCGGAACTGTCACCCCGAGTGCTCGACGCCTGCAAACAGCAAGGCATCGCCGCCATCGACCTCAATGGCCGTGCATGGCTGCGAGCCCCAGGCTTGCTGGTGGATCGCCGCTCGTTGCACGGACGTTCTTTCCGCTACGAATTGCAGCCCCGAAACATCTTTGTCGGACTGAGCGCCCGCATCGTGCGATGCCTGCTCACCGACCGCGACCGCACCTGGACCCAGGCGGAAATCGTCCCGCGTACCAAAGCCAGTTCCGGTCTCGTCTCACGCATCGTCCAGCACCTCATCAGCCAGGGTTTCGCCGAGAAGATCAGTGCCCGCCAGTTCCGTCTGCGCGATCCGTTCGCATTGCTGGATGCATGGGCGGAAGCCGATCACTTCGCGAAACGCACCCGCACGACACTCTACGCCGGCTTCATTGGATCACCCGTCGATCTGGCCAATCGCCTGCAAGACTGGGCGCATCGCGAAGCTGTTCCCATCGCTTTCACTCAATGGATCGCTGCTTCGTCGCGTCATCCTTTCACAGAGCCGGTGGTTTGCTCCGCTTACGTCCCCAGACTGCCGGACACGACCACTCTCGACGCGCTTGGTCTCCGGAGAGTTTCCGATGGAGGGAAACTTTGGTTGCACGTGCCCGATGACGAAGGAATCCTGACCGAAACTCAAACCCGCTTTGGACTGACGCTCGTGACCGACGCGCAGATCTACCTCGACCTCCAGCGCGCCGGCCTGCGCGGTCCCGAAGCCGCCGCCGCGCTCCGTGAATCCGACCGCTTCTGCAGGCCATGAAATACGAGACATACAGCGAGTATGACCCGCACCACGCCGCCCTCGCGGAAGCGGCCTTCCTCACCGTGTGGGCCGGCCTCGGTCGATGGCACGGCGACCTCGTGCTCATCGGAGGGCTCGTGCCGAAGTATCTCTGCGGCGACCTCACCAAGCCGCGGGCCCTCCCGCGACCGGCCACTCTCGATGTGGACCTCGGCATCTCCCTCGCCACCGATTCCGGCCAATACGGCAGCCTGCGCTGGGAACTGCAGGGCCAGGGCTTCAAGGCAAATACCGCGCAGCCATCACGCATGGAGAAAGTCATCGGTGACATCACCGTGCCCGTGGATTTCCTCGTCGAGCAACATCCGCACACCACCGGCTCCGCACAGGTCGAGGACATCACCGCGAGCATTTTTCCCGGCGTGGATCGCGCCCTTGCCACCGCACGGCAAGTCGCCATCACCGGCGTGGACCTGCACGGCGCGGAGCAAAGGCTCACCGCACGCATCTGCGAAGTCGGTCCTTTCCTTGCGCTCAAGCTCCGCGCCTTCTGCGACCGCCAGCAGCCAAAGGACGCCTTCGACATCCTCTACACCATCCTGCACTACGACGGTGGCATCGAAGCCGCCATCGCCGCCTTCGCGGAGGAAGTCCGCCTCGGCAATCCCGCCTGCACCGATGCCCTGCGCACGCTGCGCGAGCATTTCGCCAGCGAAACCTCACCCGGCCCGGTCAAAGCCAGTCACTTCGTGCTCGGCACCGCAGCACCCGGCGAATCCGCAGACGCCCGCTTCACCCGCACAACCATTCGCCAGGACATGGTGGACGCCGCCGCCCGCCTGCTCAAGGCCGCCACTGCATGACCGCCACGCTGCCAGCTTTGGAAAGGCTGAAGCCCAATCCCGCCTGGGCCTCTCTCCCGTTGTTCGACCGCACGGGCTGGAAGCGCGTCGTCCGCGCCTATCAGGACTTCAAAGACGAGCCCGGCTTCACCCGCGTCGTGCCGAGTGCCGAAATCCGGGCGAAGGAGGGGAATTTGAGCATCCCGCTGTATGTCGGCGGGGAAACGCAGGCGCAAACGGATGCGGCACCCCGTGCCTCCGATGGTATCCTTCTATAAAGGACAGATGTTGATCAATCGGGATACGAATGGAGGTCACATTTTTGGGGTTCTTACAGGACGGATTGCCATGTCCCGACTACTCGATGACTTCAACGTGGACGGCTCCCGTATACATTCAGCTACCGGGCTCACGCTATCTCATGCGAGCACCACGCTGCGGCCGATCGGCGGAAAATACGCAACATGCCCGCCGCCCGCCGCCGCGAAGACTTCGTCCTTGTCTGCTTCATCTCCGCTGTCGCTTCGATTGTCGCGACCAAAGCCGAATACATCGCGCCCGCCGCCCCC
>JBEBGK010000733.1:0-2673 GCA_040081515.1 Chthoniobacteraceae bacterium | reverse complement strand
TATTGATGTGGGTGCCGCTACGCGGCAAGTGATCGCATGCAACGTCCCATTCCATCGAACGGCTACGGCCGGCCGTGTGCCGTTTCACTTTCGTGTCCTGCACCCGGAAACCGGCACGAGGCAAAATGGCATTTGAACGCTTGGCGCAGCAGTGTCAGAAAGAGCGCCCCTTTTTTTCCGAAAAAGTCCCGGAGAACAATTCCAACGCCAAACCCAACCCCGCACCATGTCCGACGCCAAATTCCTGAAAGCCAAGTCCGCCGAGGAAGTCATCGCTTTTGCGAAGAAGAACCACATCCAGTTCATCGACTTCAAATTCACCGACCTGCTGGGCACCTGGCAGCACGTCACCACCTCCGCGCGCGAGGGCTTCGAGCGCTGCATCCCGGAGGGGATTCCATTCGACGGCAGCTCCATCCGCGGGTGGAAGGCGATCAACAACTCGGACATGCTCGCCATCCCGGATTACTCGACGGCGATGATCGATCCGTTCAACCAGATCCCCACGCTGTCGCTCATCTGCTCGATCTTCGATCCCATCACGAAGGAGAAATACGAGCGCGACCCGCGTTCCATTTCCGAGAATGCGATCGCCTACCTCAAGACGCTCGGCATCGGCGACACGGCATACTTTGCGCCGGAGGCGGAGTTTTTCATCTTCGACGACGTCCGCTACGACCTGAAGAACAACGGCTGCTTCTACAGCGTGGATTCCGGCGAGGGCATCTGGAACTCGGGCAGCGATGAATTCCCAAACCTCGGCTACAAGCTGCGCCACAAGGAAGGCTACTTCCCCGTGCCGCCCGCCGACACGCAGCAGGACATCCGCAACGAGATGTGCGCGCTGATGGAGGACCTCGGCCTGCCGATCGAGCGGCATCACCACGAGGTCGCGACCGCCGGGCAGAACGAGATCAATTTCGTCTTCGATACGATGACGAAGACCGGCGACAACATGCAGCTCTACAAATACGTCGTCCGAAACGTCGCGAAGCGGCACGGCAAGACGGTCACCTTCATGCCGAAGCCGCTCTATGGCGACAACGGCTCGGGCATGCACTGCCACCAGTCGATCTGGAACGCGGGCAAGCCGACCTTCGCCGGCGACAAATATGCGGGCCTCTCGCAGACGGCGCTCCACTACATCGGCGGCATCATCAAGCACGCGCGGGCTCTCACCTGCATCACGAACCCGACGACGAACAGCTACAAGCGGCTCGTCCCCGGCTACGAGGCGCCGGTGAATTTCGCCTACAGCGCGCGCAACCGCTCCGCGGCCATCCGCATCCCGGTCACGGATTCGCCGAAGGCCAAGCGCGTCGAATTCCGCACGCCGGATGCGTCGAGCTGCATCTACCTCGCGCTCGCGGCGCAGCTCATGGCGGGCATCGACGGCATCGTGAACCGCATCGATCCCGGCGATCCGCTCGACAAGAACCTCTACGACCTGCCGCCGGAAGAACTTTCGAAAGTCCCGAGCGCGCCGGATTCGCTCAAGGGCGCTGTCGAGGCGCTCGAAGCGGACCACGCATTCCTGCTGAAGGGCGACGTCTTCACCAAGGACCTGCTCGAGACGCTCATGGAAATGCGCATCAAGGACTACGACGAGCTGCGCCTGCGCCCGCACCCGCTCGAGTTTCACAAGTATTACGACGTGTGACGGAATTCCCTGGCGGACGGCGCGACTGCGCCGCTCCGGGAAACGTCAATGTCACGGGTCCCTGATACCCCGGTGCGCTGCCCGTGAATCTCGAATGGTGGCAATATCTGCTGCTTGCGCTGGCCGGCGCGGGCGCGGGGTTCATTGACGCCATCGCCGGCGGCGGCGGAATGATCGCGCTGCCCGCCCTGTTATGGGCGGGCCTGCCGCCGCAGATTGCGCTCGGGACCAACAAACTCCAATCCACTTGCGGGACGATGCTCGCCGTCGTGCATTACTCGCGGGCGGGGCTCATCCATTGGCGCCCGCTGCGACTGGCGATTACGATCACGTTTCTCGCAGCCGCGGCCGGCGCGTGGGCGGTCGCGGTGATGGATCCCGCCATCCTCCGGCGTATCGTGCCGGTGCTGCTCGTCACCGTCGCGGTTTACATGGCGCTCAATCGGAAGCTCGGCGAACTGCCCGGCGCGGCGCGAATCGGAATGACGGCGTTCGCACTGATCTTCGGCACGGCGCTCGGTTTCTACGACGGATTCTTCGGCCCCGGCGTGGGATCGTTCTGGATGCTCGCATGCGTGCTCATGCTCGGCCAGGATCTGCGCGCGGCGACCGGAACGACGAAGGCGCTGAACCTCACCAGCAACATCGCCGCGCTGATCACTTTCGCGCTCACGAGATGCCTCCGCTTCGACGTCGCGCTCGCGATGATCGCAGGCCAGCTCGTCGGCGCCCGGCTTGGCGCCGGCATGGTGGTCGCGCACGGAGCCCGGGTGATCCGTCCGCTGTTCATCGCGGTTGCGATGGCGATGGCGCTGCGGCTGGCGTGGCAGGCTTTCTTCGGATGAGCCCGCCTCCTCACGTCGTCGGCTACAAGGAAAAAGCCGGCGCGGTTTCCCGTGCCGGCTTTTTCGAAGTGGTTCGCTTGCGCCTTACTTCAGGACGGCGGCGTGGAATTCCTGCCAGTCGTCGATGTTGTTGAGGTCGATCGCGCCGGGGAGGACGCTGCCGTCATC
>JBEBGK010000732.1:0-2678 GCA_040081515.1 Chthoniobacteraceae bacterium | reverse complement strand
AAAAAAATCCGGCCTCGCGCGACGACATCACGCCCTTCCATGCCCGGCAGATCCGCAGCCTTGGCGATGAAGGCGTGAACCAGCAACTCACGAAGGTGTGGGGTGAACTGCGCGACACGCCTGAGGCCAAGAAGCAGGAAATCGCGAAGTGGCGCTCGGCGCTCACCGCCGACACGCTCGCGAAAGCCGATCCGGGCAAGGGCCGGACTCTCTTCGCCAGCGTCTGCGCCGCGTGTCATAAAATGTATGGCGAAGGCGCCGCCATCGCCCCGGAACTCACGGGCAGCGACCGTCGCAACCTGAATTACCTCCTCGAGAACATCGTCGATCCGAACGCCGTGGTGCCCGCCGACTACCGCATGACAATCTTGAAACTGAAGGATGGCCGCACGCTCAGCGGCGTGATTCCCGAGCAGAACGAGAAGGTCGTCACCGTGCAGACGCCGACCGAGCGGGTGAGCATCGCCCGCGGCGACATCGCGGAGCAGCAGCAGCTTTCCCAGAGCTTCATGCCCGAGGGCCTGCTGGGCGCGCTCGGGGAAGAAAATGTGAAGCACCTCATCGCCTACCTCATGAGCAACGCCCAGGTGCCGTCGCCGAAATAGGTGCTTCCGTCATCATCGACGAGGGACTCGGGGATCTATTTGTCGTGCGTGAAGCGGGCCACGTGGCGGACGGAAGCATCGAGTGCGCCGCGCATCACCTGCCCAGCGGGATGATCCGCCGGCGGTGAGGCGCAGCCTTCCCCCCGGCATGCACCGCTAGTCCCGCGTCGTGCGCATACCGAGGCGCGTGATGCGGTCGATCAACTGCGGGTAGGACACGCCAGCCTTGCCTGCCGAGAGCGCGAAATCCTCATCCGCGGCGAGGATCGGATTCGGATTCGCCTCAATGAAATAGACCTCGCCCTTCCCCGTGAGCCGGAGGTCGATCCGGGCGTAGCCGTCGATGGTGAGCAGATGGTAGATACGCTTGCAGGTGCGCTCGATGTGGCTCACGAGCCCGGGTTCCAGCCCATCCGCAAACCGGTTTTCCAAGCCCCATCGCTTCCGGTATTCCTCGTCCCACTTTGCGCGAAACGTCGCGATCTTCGGCTCGTCGGGCGGGACCTCGCGGAAGACGAGTTCGCGGATCGGAAAGACGGACGGACGCTGGTTGCCCAGGATGCTCACGTAGAGTTCCCGGCCCTCGATGTATTCCTCGGCGATTACGTCGCCGTCATATTTCTCGTGGATAAAGAGAACCCGCTCACGGAACTGTTCGTCGGTTCCGACGAAGGAAGCCTGCGAAATGCCGAGCGACGCCTCCTCCTTCAGCGGTTTCACAAGGATGGGAAACTTCAGGTGCCGCGGTCGCGCAATCCGCGCACCGCGCCGGATCATCACGAAGTCCGGGACGTGGATGCGATGGTAGGCGAGGATCTTTTTCGAGATGCCCTTGTGCTTGCAGAGCATGAGGCCGCTGGAGCCGCAGCCGGTAAATGGCACTCCAAGCATCTCCAACACAGAGACGATGTTCTGGTCAAATGCACGGTTGTTCCGGAACTGGTCAGCCAGATTGAAAATCACATCGGGACTGAACGCGCCTAGTTTCTGCCGGAGCAGATCCAGGTCATCAAAAATGGCTAGGTGCCGGACGGTGTGACCGAGGGTCGCAAGCGCCTCAATGACATTGGCCTCGGTCTTCCAGTCCGCGGTCTGCAACTCCGCGCTGAGGTCCTGATCGAGCGTCGTGGGCGCGATGGCATCGAACAGGGCCAGGACTTTCAGGCTCTTCTTCACCGGCGGGCGTCGGCCTCGATTTCCGGAGCCCAGATCGATTTCGGCAGCGGCGCGCGCGAGGCCGGACATCTCGATTCAGGTGCGTTCATATTCGAGACGTATCAGGCGCGTGACGAAATCGCCAAGGCGCGAATTGCCTCCGCCCCATCATTCAGGGATTGCGGCGAGTCTCCGGACTTGCAGCCAGGCCGGCCGGCTGGCAGGAAGGAAAGCCGTGCGAGCGGCTTTCAGGCTCGGCGGCGATGCCATGACCACTTTTCAACCGGAGCATTTCTTCAATCGCGAACTGAGCTGGCTGGAGTTCAACCAGCGCGTGCTCGAGGAGGCGGCCAATCCGTCGAACCCGCTGATCGAGCGCATCAAGTTCTTCTGCATCGTCAGCTCGAATCTCGACGAATTCTTCGAGGTGCGGGTGGCCGGCATCAAACAGCAGACCGAGAGCGACGTGGCGCAGAGGACGATGGACGGCAGGACCGCGGACGAGATCCTTCGCGCCGTGACCAAGCGCGTGCGGCGCATGGTGGAGGATCAATACCGGCTGTGGCGCGGTGAATTGAAGCCGGGGCTCGCGAAGGCGGGCATTCACTTCCTCGAATACGAAGAACTTTCGGAAAAGGACCGCACGTGGCTGGAGCGGTATTACCGTTCGCAAGTGCGCCCGGTGCTGACGCCGCTGGCCGTCGATCCCGCACACCCGTTCCCGCACTTGCTGAACAAGTCGCTCAATGTGTGCGTCCACCTGGATGTCGAGCACGAGGGCGAGACGATGTCGCGCCTCGCCGTGGTGCAGGTGCCGCGGATGCTCCCCCGCCTCGTCCGGCTCCCCCGCGAGAACGGCGGCACGGATTTCATCTTCCTCGGAACCCTCATCGGCCACTACATCGATGATCTTTTCCC
>JBEBGK010000056.1:0-10229 GCA_040081515.1 Chthoniobacteraceae bacterium | reverse complement strand
TGGTGCCCGCGGCGGGGAAGCGGTAGTCGGCCTGGTAGCCTTTCTGGTATCCCTCGATGGCGGGCGGCGGGGCGTCGCTGGTGCGCGGCGGGGAATCCCAGCGGGGGAGGCTGCGCCAGTGGATCTGGCTCCGGCCATGCGCGATGTCCTCGCGCAGACGGATGCGGCGGATTTCGAGAAAGTAAACGCGATGGCTGCCGACGTCGGCCCACGGGGAGTCGTAGATGGGGGCGCCGTCAAAGTCGCGATTCGGCCGGACGAGTTCGGCGTCGTAGATCATGTAGGCATCCCTGAACGACGGAGGCGCGTCGGCACCGGACGCTTCGCGGAGCGGGAGCCCGGCGCGGGTGAAGCGGGCGCGGTGGTCTTCCTCGGACGTTTCGAGGATCGCGCGCATCGCGGCGTCGAGGGCATCGCCAGGCGGCAGAAACTGGACGGCGGCGGTGCCAGTCTTCTCCAGCGTCTCCATGAAGCGCGAGCGCTGGTGATGACGTTCGGAAAGGGGCACGCGGCAAAAGCTCAGCGCGATCACATAAGGGAACCGGTTGACGATGCTCGCGCCGACGACTTTTTCGAGCACCGCGTCCGCTCCGGTGCCGGTCGTCACGAGGCACATCGGGGATGGAAAGAAGGCGGGCCATCGCGAATCCCGCGCGAGTTCTTCGCTGCTCTCGGGCAGGTTCCGTGTCCGCCATTCGCCCTCTTTTACCCACCGGGAGTCGTCTTCGAGCGGCGTGAGGGGCCAGGAATACTGGTAGCGGGCAGAGTCCGAGGGCGCCATGCGATCAATGTCCGCGGACAAGGTTTCCTGCGAGCGCCTTCCGGAGGCATTCGATGACGTACTCCTGCTCCGCGTCCGGCATCGTTCCGTAGAGCGGGAGAGCGATGCATTCGTCGGAGGCGCGTTCGCTTTCCGGGAAGGACTGGCTGCCGTACTTGCTGACGTAGGCCGGCTCGCGATGGATCGACATGATCCCGCGCCGCGTGGCGACTCCCATCCCGAGGAGCTTCTCCATCACCCGATCGCGCTCCTCCGCGGAGGCGCCGCGGAGGCGGATGAGATAGGTCTGCTGGTTCCAACGGGCGTTTGCGGGTTCGGCAAAGATCTCGATGGCATCGACGCCGGCGAGCGCCTTGTCGTAAATCGCGGCGAGCCTGCGCCGGCGGGCGACGGCATCGGGGAGTCGCGTCATCTGCACCGTGCCCAGCGCGGCCTGAAGATCGGTGAGGCGGTAGTTGTATCCGAGTTCGAGATAACTCTCCTGGACCACCTTCGCCGACTGGTGGCGCGCTAGATCGCTCACGGACATCCCGTGCTGGCGGAGGCGCCGGATGCGGGCGTCCCATTCCGAATTATCGGTCGTGAGCATGCCGCCGTCGCCGGTGGTGAGGATTTTGCGGGGGTGAAAGCTGAACGCGACGAGCGGGGAATACCGCGTGGCGCCGATCTTCATCCCCTCGTATTCGCTGCCGATGGCACAGGCGGCGTCCTCGATGAGCGCCAGATTCCGTCGGCGGGCAATCGCGGCGATGGATGCGAGATCGGCAGGGCGTCCCACTTGATGGACGACGAGGATGGCCTTGGTCTTTTCGGTGATCGCCTCTTCGATCCGCGCCGGGTCGATGTTCAGCGTGGCAGGATCGATATCGACAAACACGGGGGCCGCGCCGCGGTAGCGGACGGCGTTCGCCGAGGCGATGAAACTGTGCGGCGTGACGATGACCTCGTCGCGGTGGCCGACGCCGAGGGCGATGAGGCCGAGCTGGAGCGCGGTGGTGCAGGAGGAGACGGCGATCGCGTGCGGGGCGCCGCAGTATTCGCGGAAGGCCTCCTCGAACGCCTGCACGCGCGGTCCCTGGGTGATCCAGCCGCTGCGAATCACCTCCGTGACCGCCGCGATTTCCTCCTCGCCCAGACTGGGCCTGGCAAAGGGCACCTGCATCACGTTTCCCAATTCCGGACCTTCATATCGAGGAAGATGTGTGGATTCCGCTTGAGCAGATCCCGGAAGTATTCATGGCACCGCTGGATTCCTGTCGTGATGTCGGTCTTCGGCCGGAAATCGATGAACTTGCGGAGCTTGTCGGTATTTGCCCAGAGCCGGGGCACATCGCCCGGGCGCGGCGGTTCGTGCATGGGCTTCAGGTCGGTGCGGCCCGAGACAGCCAGCACGGCGTTCGCAAGTGCGGCGATCGTCACCTCGGAACCGTAGCCGAGGTTGACGACGTCACCGACCAGCTCGTCGCATTGCGCGACCTTGACGAGCGCCTCCGCGCAGTCCTCGACGTAGAGGAAGTCCCGCGTGTTCTCGCCGTCGCCGAAAACGATGGGCGGCTCGCCTTGCAGGGCGCGGAAGAAGAAACGGGGGATGGCCTCGCCGGCGTCCCCGCTGAAGTGGGATCGCGGGCCGAAATTATTGAACGGCCGGACGTGGACCGTCGGCAGTCCGTAGCACCGGTGAAAGGAGCGCGAGTAGTGCTCGCCGGCGAGTTTGCTGCTCCCGTAAATCGTGCACGGCCACGTCGTGGTGTTCTCGGTGATGGGAAACTCATTGGTCGCGCCGTACACCTCGGAAGAGGAGACGTAAACGAAGCGCTCGACGCTGGCCTCGCGGGCGGCCGAGAGCATGTTAAGCGTTCCCTGGGTGTTGACGAAGTGGTTCTCGAACGGGTTGTGGATGGAGTGCCTCACACCGAGGCAGGCGAGATGAAACACCGCGGACACATTCCGGCAGGCCACGCGGCAGGTCTCGGCATCGGTGACGTCCCCGTGGGTGATTTGCAATGCCGGCGTGTCCTGCTCGCTCGGGAGGTTGGCCAGGCTTCCATTCCGGAAATTGTCGAGCACCCTGACGCGGACGCCCATTCCGAGCAGGCGATCGACGACGTGCGACCCGATGAACCCGGCGCCGCCGGTGACGAGAACGATTCCGCTGAGGGCTTTCATAAAGAATCAAATAGGGACCGAGGGTGGTTGCTGGTTTCGCGGATGCCGCTGATGCGGGCATCGGTAAGCGAGGTGTGCATGGGCTGGCTGAAGTGTGTGGCGACGGCCGTGATCGGCAGTGACGGGGAATGCGCCGGTGAGACGGTTCTCCGGTCCGTCATCATGGCGTGCTCCGCGCCGCCGGGCCGGGCTCGATTGCGGACAGACTGATCCTGCGCCCATTCTCCCGCAAGGATTTTTCCGCGCATTCGAGGATGCGCATGATCTTCAAGGAAAACGCGCCGTCCGAGATGGGTTTCTCGCGCGACCGCACGCAATGGATGATGTGCTCGGCCTCGACGGCGAGCGCTTCCCCGTGGCGCAGCTTGGGCGCGACCATGTCGCCGGTCCGGTAATCGACGATGACCTTGTTCATGGAATCCGGGGCGAGGGTCCGCTGGGTGACGCCCTTGTCGTACACCTTCACCTTCTCGCTGGTCTCCATGTCGTTGTACACCACCATCTTGTTGGTTCCGCAGATCGACGTGAACCGGATTTTCACGGGCGCGAGCCAGTTCCAGTGGAAATGGGCGACGAGTTTAGTGTCGTACTCAAGGTGCAGGTAAACTTGGTTCTCGTGTTCGGACAGCGTGTGCGCCGCGCCCATCGCCGTGAGCCATTTCGGCGTGTCGTCGCAGAGATAGGTGAGGATCGCAAGATCGTGCGGCGCGAGATCCCAGAGGACGTTCACGTCGTGCTGGAAGAGGCCGAGGTTCACGCGGACCGAGTCGAAGTAAAGGAGTTCGCCGAGTTCGCCGGAATCGACGAGTTCCTTGATCTTGCGGACAGCGCCGGTGAAAAGAAACGTGTGATCGACGGCGAGCATGCGGCCGAGTTTCCCGGCGAGAGCGACGAGTTCCGCGGCCTGTTCCAGGGAGAATGCGAGCGGCTTTTCGACGAGCACGTCCTTGCCCGCCTCAAGCGCTTTTTTCACGAGCGGGTAATGACTCGATACAGGCGTAGCGACCAGGACGAGGTGGACATCTGCGTCCTGGAGGATCTCGTCGAAATGATCCGTCACCCGGACGCCGGGATAAAACGCCGTGGCGCGTTCGCGGCGCGAGACGTCGAGGTCGCAGATGTATTTCAGCTGGCAGCCAGGGACGATGCTGAAATTGCGCGCAAGGTTCGGCCCCCAGTAGCCAAAGCCGACAAGCCCGACGTTGATGGTATTCACAGTGAGGAGAATCGGTGGTGGCGTTCGAACTGGGGAAAGGCATGCGCCGCCCTGCGCTGTTCGGTCTCAAGGTTCGCCGCCCACGCGGCGGATCCATCGTTGTTGGAATGCGGGGTGAGTTGCCGCCGGGTGACACTTTTGTCGCAGGTTTTCACCTTCTCGCTGTTCTCCATGTCGTTATAGGCCGCCATGCTGCGGGTTCCACCGATCGACGTAAAGCGGATCTTTGCCGACGTGCGCGAAAGCCGGGTTACTTCACGTTTTGGCCGGGCAGAACGAGGATTCCTTTCAGTCCAAACCCCCGCGCGACCGCGTCGAGTTCCGCGCGGTCGTGGCTGCGCAGGGAGCCGGTGAGCACGGCAGCGGAGTGATCCTTCAGCCCGTAGATCGTCCGGAAGTAACCGTCGGTGAGGTAGGGCAACCCGAAGATGGACGGCTTCTCGGAAATGGCCGGGATCAGGAACGCCGTGCGATAAGCCTCCTCGAACTTGAACGTTTCGCGATTAGCGACCTTTGTCCCGCCCCAGAACGAAGTCGCTTCCGGTGGCACGTGAATCGCGAAATGCACGGCCTTCTTATCCCGCCGAGCGTCTCGAAGGAGTCGTATGTAGCTGGAGAAACCGGCGGAAGTGGCGGTCCGGTTGCGACTCCGATCCTGAAGTCCCACCCATGCGGATGCAAACTTGCTGACACCCGATACCGCCGCTCCAACGAGAGCCAGAGACCCAATCAGGCCGAGGCTGCTGCGGAAACTCCGCGACAATGGTTGAGCCGGATTATCCGGCGGCAGCAGCGAGAGTGTGCCCAGCATCCCCATGAAAGTGGGGACGAATAGGAAGTAAACGAGAGCGTAGAGGTTTGGAGCGAGCCAGACCATGATCACGCAGGCCGCGAAGAGCGCGCAGGTCGCATGCCAGAACCAGCGGGGTGCCGAGGGCGCCGCGGCGGGTTTGGACCGGTGGAGGATGACATAGACCCAGAACCAGTCCCACATCAGGCAGAAGAAGCCGGCGAAGAGGAGAATCTTGTTGTCAAAGAGCGACGCGATTTCGGGCCAGGAGTACTTGCCGAATGGCCCGATGGTACCCGTGACGAGCGCCCATTTCGCGTAAGTCGAATATCCCTCGGGGAAGTCCGAGCCCGCTGCGGTCTGGATGGATTGCACCCTGCCCCACCACCCTGCGTACAGGAAGAGGAGAGCGGCGATGACCGAGGCGGCGAGGGCGTGTTGCCAGTAGCTCCTCCGGACCGTGCGCTGGGTCAGCACGACCAGCCACAAGATGCATCCCGAGAGGAATCCGACGCTGACTTTGGAAAGCGCGAGGATGGGCAGCCAGAGCACCCAGCGCCAGCTTCCGCGGCGGAGGTTCGGTTCGGTGAGGTCCGAGATGAATCCGCAGAAAAGGATCAGTGCGCACAGGAACGATTCCGAGATGATCTGGAAAGAAAGGCCGCGCAGCGGCCAGCCCTGGGAGAACCCAAAGAAAACCAGCGACAGGCAGGCCGCTCTGCTCGCGGAGAGCCCCGGGCCGCCGATGCGTGAAAGGCTTGCCGCTGCCGCCAGCATGGCGGCCGGCAGAAGCGGAAGTAAAACGAGAGGCGGGACGGACGCGTACGCTTCGAGAACCGAGATCCCGCACCATTGCGACGACCCGAAGACGAGCAGGTGGGAGAAGAAATGGTAGCCTAGCGGCGTCAGTCCGTGCAGCCCCACGCTGAGGGTATTGTAGTGTCCCAGCATGGATGCGATGGCCGCATGGAAGCATGTATCGTGGGAGATCCTGCCGGTGAGAACGTCATTCCACACGTCGATGCCCACGTACTGCATCGCGCTCACACTCATCATGGAGCAGGGCACGAGCAGCAGCAGCGCAACAGCGTGCCGGGGCACCGCCCTGCAAATGGCCGGCAGCCATTCCGAACGGCGGCGGATGATTGGATACAGCAGTGCCAGCGAGAGCACGCCCAGCACAACAGGGTGGCCGATCCATTTTCCGCAGAGGAGAAAACCCGCCGTGAGCAGGAGTCCCACGCCCATCTGCCAGCGGTTGATTGCGCACCACAGGAGCATCATGCCGATGACAGCCCCGAGGGGAAGGGCCCGGAGGGCGAGGCTCGTCGCCTCCCAGCGACTGATGCAGCCGATCGGCCAGAGAATGCCGAGCAGGAGCAGGTACCAGTAAACAGCGGCGAGAAGCGAGGAGGGACCTTCCGGCTTGTCCGTGGAGTCCGGTGGCCGGCGAGCGGGCTGTTCTGGATGTTCTGCGTGAGTCATGCGGCGTCAAACTTTGGTGCGAATCAAACTGAGGAGATCTCCGCCCCGGACGGGAGCAGGTCGTTGCAGTTTGTGGAAGCTCTCCGTGCCGCCAGGTCCGGAAAACAGGCTGGTCAGCTTTTCACGTGCGAGGGATGGTATTCCGAGCGATGCCCGAACCGGATGATCGGCAGTTCGAGGAATCGATACGATGTCGCCGCGATGATGATCGTCGCGATCAGCGCACCGGAAGTGACCGCCAGTCCTTCCGGTGTGCGAATGTCCGGCGGAGCACCTCGGACGAGTCCATGGAGCAGTCCGGAGATGGTCTGGTGAAATAGGTAGATCCCGTATGATCTCACGCCGAACCAGACGAGGATCGGCGATCGAAACACCGCCGCGACGCGGCTTTCCGTAAGCGCAAAGCCCACCAGCACGCAGGTCGAATAGAGGCCCGCCAGCCAGAGATATCGGAGTTCGCCCGCCCATGCAGGGCGGATCGTCATCCATACGGCGACACCAGCGAAAAGACCGAGCATCCCGAGAATCCATCGGGGATTGCGTCGGACCCATTCCAGGAACCCCGGTTTCCGGACGAGCACGGCAAGGCACGCGCCGGAGAGTAGTGAGTCCGCCCGCCACGGCATGTTGACGAATGAATGAAAGCCGGGCCAACAAATCCGCAGGACCGGCGCTGCCGCCACGGCCGTGAGCATGATCGCTCCCGCCCACTTCGGACGAACCAGATGGATGAGCAGCGGTATGAGGAGATAGAACTGCTCCTCGACCGCGAGGGACCACGTGATGCCGAGGGAAGGGGCGCCGAAATCCCCGCTCATTCCCATGAAGATGTTCTGGACGAACACCGCGTAACTCCACAACGGCATCGGTTCCCTGAGAAGCCATTCGGTCTGCTGAGCCTGGAACGGAAGGATGCGCAGAAGGATATGGATGCCGATGAGCAGGTAGTAGAGCGGCAGGATCCGGCAGGCGCGCCGGATGTAGAACGCGCGGAAGTAATTCGAGGCGCCCCGATGATCGAGAAGGATGCCGGCGATCAAGAACCCGGAGAGCACAAAGAAGAGATCCACTCCGCTCCACGTCAGCCAGAGCGAATCCCGCAGACTTGCCAGACCCGAGCCGGCAGGAGCGCCGAGAATCTGGCAGACCACGTAATGCCAGACGAGGACCATAAGGACCGCGATTCCCCTGATTCCATCCAGTTCTCGGCTTCGTTGCATGCGTTGCGTCGTTGAGATGATGCGGATTGGCAGCCTGGCCGGGAAATGAGGGCACGTCTATTCGCTCACGCCCGACGGGCGCAAGGAGCAAAGCGCGACTGGGCTTCCCGGGCTTCTGCGCGGAAGTCGGTTCCGCGGGGATGGCTGCTGCGCCAGCCCGCTCATTTACCCCGCGAACTACCGGACTCTCCAGTCGCCCAGAACGCCCGTGTAGATGAAGCCTGACCCCGGCTTGAGTCCCGCCCCCGTTGACAGATTCACCGCTGTGCCCGTCCCGTCGAGCAGCCACGCCAGAATCTGGCCCGCGGGGTATTGCATGACAAGGTCGGGGATTCCGTCGCGATTCATGTCCGATACCGTAGCGACCCGCCACGGGCCGAGCGCGCCTGAATACAGGAAGCCGGGCCCCGGCTTCAATCCCTGGCCTGTGGCCATATTTACAGGGCTCCCTGTCCCGTTCAAAAGCCAGACGAGGATTTGACCGGCGGTGTTCTGAAAGATCACGTCGTTGATTGCATCCCTGTTGATGTCCGTCACGCCGACGACCCTGAAGTCGCCGATGGTATTGAGCGAGACCCATGCCCAGCCGGTCGGCGTGCCTCTTCCGTCCGTCAGGCGCGCCAGGATGAGGCCCGCGGAATTCTGGAGGATGATGTCCGGCGCTCCATCCTGACTGATGTCAGCGACGCCAACGACGCGCCAGTCACCGAGTCCCGACGGGAAGAGCCAGGTCGCGCCGATCAGGCCTCCGTTGCCATTGAAAAACCATGCGAGTACCTGCCCGACGTTATTCTGCAAAATGAGATCCGTGAAGCCGTCGCCATTCACATCGGCCTGCTTCATCACCCTCCAGTCGCCCAGCCCGGCGGTGTAGAGCCAGAACCACCTGGCGATCCCGCCGGTGCCGTTCATCGCCCATCCGAGAATCTGCCCGGCGCCATTCTGGAGAATGATGTCGTCGATGGCGTCACCGCTCAGGTCGGTATTCGTCGTCGCGCCGCCGGTCACGGTGACGGAGAAGGGGATGTTCACCACGGTGCCGTCGCGATCGGTTCCGGTCACCGCCAGCCGCGCGGTGCCTCCCCGGTTGGAGGTGAGCGGCAGATTCAGCGTGCTGCCATTCAGGGAAGCGGGCACGAGGCTCGGATTGGTATTCGTCAGCGTGATCTGCACGAAGGAATTCTGCCCGTTGGCCGTCGGGAAGACCTGGCGCATGGAACTTACAGTGACGAGATTGGCGAGACCGATGGTGTCCGGAGCCGGGAGCGTTCCCACGTAAGGAATGAGGAGCGGGAACCCAAAGTCCAATATCGGCCGCGCCCGGATCGCATCGACCACGCTCATCCCCGTGCCGATCACCTGACCGAAAACGCAATAGGAGTTTCCGCTCAACGCGCTCGCCGGTTCAAAGCCAGGGTTGTCGGCGGTGTTGATGAACCATCCGCCGGTCGCGCTGTTGAGATTGCCTCCCTGCCTCGCCATCGCGATCGTCCCACGGTTATTGAGCGCCGTGCTGGTCGTTTCCATCGCGATCGGGGGATAAGCCACGGTCAACTGGTCAACGGTTCCGTTGGCAATGGCAGGCGCGCTGATGGTGAAGGTGGTGGCGTTTACAATGCTCGCAATCGTTGTGCCGGAAGAAACCGAACTCCCGGAAATCGTCATGCCTACCGCGGCTGGGGCCGTACTCTGGCAGGTCACCACGATGCCGCCGATTGCTGTCACACAATTCCGCAGGGGGGTGACTTGCAAGAATACGGGAATGGGAGGCGGGGTGAGACCTGCGAGATAACTACCGCCTTGAATCACGTTGAAGGTGGAATCCGAGCGGTGAATGAAACTGTTCGTGAACCGGGATTCGTTCACGTAGCGGAGAAAGTTTGTGACCGTGTTCGGCGCGAGCGAGTCGAACGTATCGACGGTGAACGCTCCCAGCACCGTGTCGAACCGGACACCCGCGCCCGTCAGCCCGGCCACCTCAAGGTGATTCCGGAGATTGATGGGCGCGAAGACGCTGTTGGCCGTGCTTGCGATATTGGCGATCGGCGCCTTGAGCGTGACGTTATCGACGGCGTGCAGGCGAAGGGCCGAGTTTGCGACCAGTGCGACGAGGAGGAGGGAAGCTTTCACAGGTCGGGGACGATATGCAGCATCGCACTCCGCGCAAATGATCTGTTCCTGTCTTTCGCCCGCCGCGCCGTGCCGCAGGCCTCACGCATTCCTCACAAAGCACGCCTTCAGGCCGATGGCGATGCCGTCCATGCTCACGGCTCTTTCATGAAAGCAGCCTGCTGCTGAAAATACTTCAGCCACGCGCCGACGAGCGCGGCGACTTCCTTCTTCTCCGTGGCGGCAGCGTACTCGCCGATGGTGCGTCCCCAGTAGAAGCTGATGTAGCCTTCCGCGCGCGGCTTCGAGCGTTTGAGGAAGTCATCCATCTCCTCGAGCGTGCAGGCGAGCGGGAACGTCTCCTCGATCACCAGCGGCTTGCCGATGTCGTAAACCGCCATGGCGGTGAGCGCCTTGTCCACCGCGCCTGTGTTTGGGTAAAGATGAATGCTCGCGAAATCA
>JBEBGK010000731.1:0-2682 GCA_040081515.1 Chthoniobacteraceae bacterium | reverse complement strand
GCCATCCTGGATGAGGGCGATGATCTCCTCCACGGCGCGTCCGCTCCCGAAGACGAGTGAGACATCGCGCGCGAGGTCTCCTTGCCGGGGGGCTGCGGCTTTTGCGAAGTCATCCCATCGCCCCGGTTTCGCGACTTGGCGGAATCCCTTCAATGCCTCGCTCATCCCGCGCAAAATGTCGGCCTTTGTTTCTGCGCTTCCGTCCTTCAGCGCAGCGGAGAGCAGGGCATCCACCGGTCCGGGCGACTTCTCGATTTCCTCGGTGAGCCGGCGTGTCACGAGCCGTCGCACCGTGGGAATCCTTGAGGAGATGACGAGCGCAATCGCCTGGTCCGGATGCGCGACGACCGCGGGTTCGATGCCGTACCAAATCATGAGCGGTTGCTGGCGGTCGTTCGCATCCTCCGCGTGCGAGGCGAGTGCGGTGGCGAAGGTAAAGCGCGCTTCGAGAGGGAGTCGTTGCATGGCGCTGGCCGCGTGAAGACGGACGAGGCCGTCGCTGCTGCTGGCATCCGCGAGTTGAGGTGGCTTGGGTTCGGCGGGCTGCGCGCCTTTGTCCGCGCGGACACGCGCGACCATGCGTGGCCACCAGTTGTTTCCATCGTGCCAAGCCGCCGAGCCTTCTTCGCCGAGCGACACGCCGCCCATCGTCGCGAGATCGAATGTGCGCGCCGGTTTGTTCGCCCCGTAGGTAATTTTGTAAATCCTCCCGCTCGTCCGATGCACGCCGTCGTTGTCGTGGCATTCGCCCGCGTCGCTCCAGTCGATCACGAACACATTTCCATCCGGCCCCGTGCTGAGGTCGATCCCGCGGAACCACTTGTCCTTCGACTGCATGAAGTCCGCCCCGTGCCTGGCCACAAAGCCGCAGCCTTCCCGCTCCAAAATGTCCACGTTGATGCGATTGCCGTGCAGGTTGCACGTGAAGAGCCTGCCCGCGTATTCCTTCGGCCACGTGCCGCCATTGTAGATCACGCAGCCGATGTGTGCATGTCCGCCGCCGAGCGAATCGGTCTTGCTGCTCATGCCCTTCTTCACGTCGGCCCACTTCTCGTTGCCTTGATCGAAGTGATAGTGATCGGCCGTCTGCCCGATCGTCTCGTACACGTGCGGATTCAGGTGCGTGCCGAACATCCGATCGTAGTAGGCCCCGGGAACGCCGTGGAAAAGGTGTCCGATCACGGTGTTGATCCAGAACAACTCGCCATTCGCATCCCAGTCCATGCCCCACGAGTTCGTGCCGCCGTTGAGCACGACCTCGAACTTTCGCCGCGCGGGTTCGTAGCGGAAAATGCCGCAGTTCATCCGTGTGCGATCCTTCTGCGGCGTCCCGGGCGCGCCGATGGCCGACGTGTCTGTGATCCCGTGGCGTCCGTAGAGCCAGCCATCCGGCCCCCAGCGCAGGCCGTTCACGATGTTGTGCCCGATGGTCTTGAAGTTGAACCCGTCGAGCAGCACCTCCTCCGGACCATCGGGCTTGTCGTCGCCGTTTCGGTCGGGCAGGAAGATCAAATTCGGCGCACACAGCGCATACACGCCGCCGTTGCCGATTTCGATGCTCGTGAGCCGCACGCCCTCATCCCAAAATACTGTCCGCTTGTCGAAGTGCCCGTCGTTGTCCTTGTCCTCAAAGATGAGGATGCGGTCGCGCAGGCTCGTGTTCCAGCGGGCGGGATTCTCGGCGTAAGTGTAACACTCCGCGACCCAGAGCCGCCCGCGCGCATCCCACGCCATCGCGATGGGTTGCTGCACATCGGGCTCCGCCGCGAAGACCTTGCACGAAAACCCCGGCGGCAGTTCCATCGTGCGCGCCGCTTCCTCCGCAGGCATCGGCCCGCCGGGCGTCTTCTCCGTGTTGAAGACCGCGGGAAAGTCCGCGGCAATGCCGGGCGCGAGACAGCGCAGCCAGCAGCTTGTGGCAACGATCGGGAAGAGGAGGGTTCGACTCATGGGAAGGATGGATCCACCCCGATAAGAGACGCGCGCCCCGCGCGTAACAAGCCTCGATCCGACGGCGGCTCCGCCCGGTTCGGACGACTACGGCTTGGCGGGTTCAGCGTTCCACACTTTGATATCGTCGAAGAGGCCGTCCTTGCCGGCGACGCCGAGTTCGATCTTGGACTTCGTGGCGTGGGCGATGCCCGAGGACTTGAGATACGCGGCGGGTTTCCCATCGAGCGTGACGCGCATCTCGTCGCCGACGGTCTCGACCACGAGCGTGTACCATTTTCCCGGCTCGAGCTTCGCTGGGTAGGTGATCTGGCGGCCGACAAGGAGCTTCGCGGCTTCCGCCTTCCTTGCCGGGTCCTGGCGCATGGCGCGGATGTCGTTGCGCATGCCGCCGTCGCGCTCGTCGATGATGGTGACGCCGTTCAGCCGGATCTGCGCGCGGCAGAGGTGGCCATAGTGGGCGCCGGTGAATTTCCGATCGTCAAATTCGACGTCGATCATCGTGGCGCCCTCGAAGCGGATCCGTGCCTCGACGACGCTGTCCCTGGTGGGGATCTCGAGTCCATGGACCGCTGCGTGCGCCTTCACCTCGGGCTTGCCGTCGGCGGCGGGAATGTCCTTGTCGCGGGTTTGCGTTCCTTTCAGCGCTCCGTTCTCGACGGCAAACGTCGCGACCACCTTGTGCCAGACCTTCGCGGGAGTGGCGGACTCGAAGTCGTCGGAGAAAAGAAG
>JBEBGK010000730.1:0-2683 GCA_040081515.1 Chthoniobacteraceae bacterium | reverse complement strand
GGTCGTGCACAGCCTCGCCGTCGAAGAACTCCATTCGAAAGAACGAACCTAGAGCGCGGGCAGCGCCCGAATCTTCGCCAAAGTAGCAGCAATCCCAAGGTGGCAACTTGGGCGATCCTGGTCCACGAGCAGCACGCCGAGTCGCCGCGCTGTCGAACTCTTTCAACAACGTTTTCGGTTCCCGCCCGCGATAGTTCACAAGGGTTTGTCCGGGTTTGCAGTTCTGCAATAGGAAATCCACCGCATTCTGTGCCCACCGTCCGTCGCCCTTACGGCCGTTGCGAACATTCCGCAGCGACGTAAACCAGCCGGTATCGTGGCCGAGTCTTGAGACGACGAATACTGGCCCAGCAAACTCCGCCGTTGCTAACCAGTCACCGAATTCTCTACCGACCGGGGTTAGGTCACCATCGTAGATATCTAAGACGGCGCCATCGAACTCAGACTGCCACCAAGATTGGGCGCCGCGACTTTGCGGCTGAGTCCCCTTTGCACTCAGCTCGATTACAGTGGGAACATACTCAGGTTTGACTCGAGCCGGATAGCAGTTCGGGTCGTCATCGTCATTTCGTCGGTCAAAACCGTCGCGGAACCAAACGAGGCGGACAGTGGTTCCGTTCTTGAGCTGCTTCGAGAAGGCAGTGATCAACTGATTGACGTGGACATCGTCGTCTTCGTAAACGAGAATTGTGAGTGTGCGCGCCACTAACGTCCTGCTCTCGACAACAAGGGAATAACTACATCTGTGTGCCAGTTCTCGCCGGATGGAGATACATACAAGCGTATGAAAATATTCCTTCGTAGCGCAACGACGCGGTACAACCACAACCCTAACCCACCCCCTTCGTTGTCTTCGCTAATCTGAGGCACCATCAGGCCTCGTCTGGCTGCAAAGTACCGATGGAAGGCCGCTTGTGAGCCGATGATCCTAGCTTTGCGGTCAAGCTTTGGAGCCTCCTGATATCTCAGCGTGAGGAACTTGTCTGTCACCAAGACTTTGACACCTAGCAAATCTTCAGCGTGGGCAGCAATGTTGTGACACGGGCGTCGCGCCAACAGTTTTGCGGCTTTACGATCGATTCCTATCCTGGCTTCGGCGGGGATCACGTCCATGAGATCCGCATCGTCGCGGGTAGCCGCCGCAATTGATGCAGATTTATCTCGGTTTTCGTTCTCCAGGCCCAAGACTGCAACGTTGATCAGCTTATTGCCCAGGGTTCGATCCCATTTTTTCTCCAGGCGAACGATGAAGCCACCTGGAGATTTGATCAGGTCACGGGCAACTTCGCGGACAGAACAACTGGTATCTGCATCATCGCGCTCCAGTTCTTTCAGCAGTGCTGTGGAGCTGTGAAAAAACTCATTGATGGCTGCCTGAATCGTTGGATCTTGCCGGCTGACCCAATCGTGTAGCGCCATGATCAAGCTCAAAGACTCCAATTCGGTGCGATCGATCTCGCTTTGATCTCGCTCTAACACGTCCTCTAGCCAATCCATGGACTTGGTAAGTGCAGCACGGGGCGCGCCGTCAAAATCCGCCACTGCAAATTGCGACTCTTGACTAGCCGTTTGGAAGATTCCGTCCCAGCGCTTAGGCACCGGGGACCACAGCATCAGAACAGCTGGAGCTGTCGCGGATGTTTGAGTGCCAATATCAATTGGTAAGTAGAGAACGCTCGCCATGCCGAGAAATGGTTCCTCGAATGTCGATTCCGAAATCACTTCAGGGGGTTGATGCGTTCCGGCGGCGAGTACATCTGGTATGTAGATGGCTTGGTTCTCTGTGTGCGCGAACGCAAGCCAACCGAACCGGGGGCCATCGTCGAGTCGCACCGAGTACGAGATGTTCGTAAATGCATGAGAAACTGTGCGCAAAACACTTTCAAGGTCGATTGCATTCACTTCGAGGCGCCGTTGGCCGGCGTTAATCCAGAGTGAGTCCCTCAATGTCTCCACTCCCGAATCTAAAATACCGTAGGGGACTGGAACATATACGGTTGGGCCGGCGGAAACAGTTTTAAGAGAAATACTAGCAAAGACCGGCTGCTCACCTTCAATAAGCAGCGGCTCAAATAGATTGACGATTGGTGTTATTGCGCCTCGGCGCCTCCAGTATTCCATAGTTGCGTCTCCACTGGCAGCGGCGCTGTTGCGGCCAAGGAGTTTTTCGTGCGTGAAGGGATCGGCGTGTGTGTGGGTGAAGTGTGCGAGGGAGGCTTGAACCAGCCGATGCTGAAGGCGTGCTTCTTCTTTTAGGGTCGAGACTATTGCCTCGCTGCGCAGCTGCTTTCCTCGCGTGCGTGCAGTGCTTTCGTTCATGGTGGATTGGATTGTTGAATCTGGTCAAGATAAATGACGTCAGAAAGAAGGGCCGATAGACGCGTCCGAGATGGTGAAGCGTCAGAAACCACATCAGGCTTGATGTCATGTTGAACGATTAAGAGCGTTTTCTCCTCGCGAAGGAGGCGCTCAATCAGATCAACGCACATGCTCGCATTGCTTTCATCGAGGTGGGTTAGGGGTTCATCTAGCAACACTATGCGCGGCGCGTCCTTTCGGACGATTAGCGACGCAATATTCAAAACCTGTCGTTGTCCTGCTGAAAGAGTGTTGGCAGTCGCGTCTCCTGCAGCCGCTGAGCTTGTGCAGATCGCCGCCAGTGGTCCCGACACTCCGCGCGATG
>JBEBGK010000055.1:0-10249 GCA_040081515.1 Chthoniobacteraceae bacterium | reverse complement strand
CCGCGTGACGGGGATATTCGGCGGGAAGCCCAGGCCGCCCGGCAGGAACGGAGTCCGCCCGGGGCCACCAGGCCCGAGGGCGATGGGCTCCTTGCCATCCGCGATGCTCTTGCCATCCGCGATGCTTTTCCCGTCGGCGATGCTCTTGCCGTCGGCCATGCTCTTGCCGTCGGCCATGCTCTTGCCATCCGCGATGCTCTTCCCATCGGCAATGCTTCGGTCGCTCCGGGCATCACCGGTATCCTCGGCGGGACCTTGGGCGACAACGACGGGCGCGCCGGCGACTTCATAGTCGGCGAGGTTGAGATTGGAGAACGCGTTGACCTCCCGCATTGCAAAGCTCGCTTCCCCGCTGTCGGGCGTCCAGCGGAGCGCCATTGCGGCGGCGTTGGTCTCGGCGAAATCGGCGCTCGTGCGAGGCGAAGTTCCATCAAACGTCAGCGTCACGGACGGCGCGAGACCTTCCAGGCTCACCGGAGCTCCGATTTCAGGCGCCTCGCTCAGCAGGAAGACTTCCACCTTCCCTCGGGCATTCGGATTCGAGAGCAGCGACATGCGCGAGAGCGGACGCGACTGGTCGAGACGGACGACCATGCCGGATTCTGCGGTGGACGGCTTCAAGCTCACGAACGTCTCGGGATCGTCGTCGATGGCGCGCTGCCACGAGCTTTCGGTGCCGCCGGCATTCGCCTGCGCGACGAGGGCGCCGGCGTAGATCGCCGCCGAGTTGAACGCGGTCTGATTGTTCACGAAGTCGCCGAGCAGCGCCTTGGTGTCCACGGGTTGCGGGCGATTGACGATGCCCGTCGAGGCCGCGGAGCGCTCTCCGAAGACGTTGAGGCTGTAAATGGCACCGGGGTCGGCGATGTTGGTTTCGATGAGCAGAAACTTCGCGTATTTGTTCACCGGGCGCGCGAGCTTCTGGTTGTTCATCGCAGCGATCGGGACGTCCTTCGCAACAAGCGTCCACGCGCTGTCACCCGGAGCCGCTTCCCTGTCACCGGCATAGATGGAGACGGTCCCGCTCGTGGTCTTCGTCGAGAGTTCGAGGTTCGTCACGAGCTGGGGCTGCGCGAAGCGGAGGAGGTAAGCCTGCTTGCCGGCCAGCGCCGGCCACCCGGTGGCCACGTCGTCGTCCAGCCACGCTGCCGCCGCTTCGGTCGCATTGTAGCGATTGGCCGCCTTGTCAAAGATGGTCAGATTCGCCGAGTAGTGCTGGCGCGCGATGTTCTTCGGGAAGCCCTGGAGTTGCGCGGGCGCGGCAGCCTGTGCGGATGCGGCGAAGACGACGGCGGTGCAAGCTGCGGCGATGGTGGTGGCGAGTGCGGGTGTTCTCATGGACGGATGTTTTCTTGTAGTGTGGATTCGAGGCGCAGGGAAGGAAAATTCAGGTTTTCACTCCGGAAGACCGCTGGGTGCGACTCTCATAATTACGGAAATTATGTATCGACTTTAGTTTTTGGCAAGTGTTTTTTCGCTTTTTCTCGCCAAGCTGGCAGACTTCTAGTTCTCTAAACCACTACGACTTTGAAATCCGCCCGCCTTCGTGCGAGTCTCGAAGTCCTCTTGTCGAGCCTCAGCTTTTGGGGTTCGGAAGAAAGTTCATGCTCAGCCCAATTCATCAGAAGTGCAAACCTTGACTCCCAACCAACCCGCCACCCATTCCAGTTCCGATCCCCAGGCATTGTCCGCAGGGAGGAAGATCGGCGGCTGCTACATCCTCCGCGAGGACCTGACCCGGCCCGGCGGTCCCAGCGTCTGGCTCGCGAGCGACGAAGTCCTCGGCAAGGATGTCACGCTGCATTTCGTCCCACCGGCGGTGGCGGGCGACGCGCAGGCGATGGCGGAACTCCGCCAGGAGGTGAAACGGAACCGCCAGCTCATCCATCCCAACATTCTTCGGGTTTACGATTTCGTCGAGGACGGGAGCTGCGTGGCGATCTCCATGGATCGCTTCGACGGCGAATCGCTCGCCGAACTCCTGAAGAAGAAAGGGCGTCTCGACCCCGATGATGTGAAGCCGTGGGCCGCACAGCTCGCCGAGACGCTCGGCGACGCGCATCGCATCCAGCTTTTCCATCGCGACCTCTCGCCGTCGAATCTCTACATCCGCCCGACTGGCGGCTTGCTCGTGGCGAATTTCGGATGCAGCCGCGCGAGCTTGAATGCCGTGGAACGAATGGGCCTGGTCGCCGGCGAGGAGGCGCACATGGCCTACCTGAGTCCCCAGCAGCTCGACGGCGAACGGCCCGGTGCGAGCGACGACATCTACGGGTTCGGCGTGCTGCTCTACGAGTTGCTCTCCGGAAAACCGCCATTCACCGGCAGCGATCTCGTTCCGCAAATCCGCAGGTCGGTTCCCGCCGCGCTCAACGACGTGCGTGCCGCCACCGGCGCGACCGTCGCGATCCCCGCATCGTGGGAGAAATTGATCGCAGCCTGCCTCGCGAAGACCCCGGAACATCGTCCACGAAGTCTCGCCGATGTGGTGACGATGCTGGCGCAGGATTCGGGCGGCGCCGCATCGCGGAGCGCGGCACCGGCGGTCTCCCGGGCGGCAACCGCGGAACCGAAGTCGGCCGTCCCCGCGAGGGAGGAACCGCAGGCCTCGCTCCCGGCAACCGCAATTCCTTTCCCGCCTCCTCCTCCCCCGCGTAGCGAGCCCGAGCCGACGGAGAGGACTCATCGCGAGACGACTGCAAGTCGCGAGGAGAAATCCCTCGTCCGTGAGAGCGGACCTTGGAAACCATCGAAACTGCCGGCGAACGGCGGGAAGGGACCGCAGCCACCGGAGCCCCCCGCTCCGGGAACGAAACCCGGATCGCGAAAGAGCCCGACGAAGGGAGCCCTTTCCGCAAATTACCCCGACCTCGACCGGCCGCGCTCGAAAGCACCGCTGATCTGGCTGCTGCTCGCGGCTTCGATCATCGCTGCAGGGATCTATTTCAAGAACCTGCCCGATCAGTCCGACGAAGACACGGACGGGTCCGTCGCCGTGATCGACGAACCGCCCATCGACGGAGACAAGCCGCCCGGAACCGATACGACGCCCCCGCGCACCAAGGGCGAGCCGACCGACGTCACACCTCTGCCCGATCCAATCCCGATCGAACCTCCGCCGAAAACCGCCCCGCCGCCGGTGGTGGCACAGACTCCCCCGCTCAAACTCGCCCCGAGCGGACTGATCTCCAGCGATCCGAAGCCGGCACCGGGAATCCTGCCGCCCGAGCTGGTGCCGGATTCGCTGGCGGGCACTGCGGGCAACCCGCCGCCCAAGCCCCCGGCGGACACAAAGCCCGTCGCAGTCGCGACGCCGCGGCCGGTCGAAAAACCTCCGGTTGCACCGGCGCCGGCGCGCAAGCCCGTCACGACCGTCGCGCTGCCGGATGCGCCGGCACCGCTGCCACCGCTCGAACTTCCGACGAAGGCCACGCTCGCGCAGCTTGAGGAAGCGCGGAAAGAGCGCGCGGCGGCGATCGAAAAAATCCGCCAGACCGCCGAGGCTGCCGCCACAGCGCAAACGGAGAACGCCCGGCGCCTCGATGCCGCCAAGACCGAGCAGGACAAACTTCAGAAGGACCTCGAGACGCGTCGCAAGACGCTCGCTCCCGTCATCCAGCAGGCGCAATCCATGGAGATCGAGCGCAAGAAACTCGAGGACTCCGTGTTGAAGGCGGAAGCCGCCGCCACCGAGGCGGCCAACGCAGCTGCCGCGGCCAGGCGCGCCTATGAGGATGCAGTCGCCAGGGGCGGAGAGAAACTCCAGGCGCGGCAGAAGGCCGAGTTGGAACTCGCGAATGCGTCATCCGAGATCGCATCACGCAAGAAAGACATCGACGATCTGACTCAGTTGATCACCAAGGCCGATACCCTTCAGTCGCAGTTGCGCTCGGCGCAGCAGGGCGCGGAGCAGGAGATTCAAAAAATCACCGCATCGCTCGACCTAGCTAGGCGCGGAGACATGGCGCAGCAGCGAAAAGCCGACCGCGAGAAAATCGCGGCGCTCGACAAGCAACTCCAGGCGCTCCAAGGCGAAGCAACCCGGCTCAATGCCGCGCTCACTCCTCTCAAGGAACTCGGGGAAGTCGGCAAGGATGCCTCGAAAAAGATCGACGAAAGGCTCGCCTCGACCAACCAGCAGATCCGCGATCTCCAGGGGGAAATCAAACGTCTCTCCGAGGGTGAATCGACGGCGCCGGTGAAGGAGACCCCTGCCGTAAAGCCGCCCGAGACGGCGCAGCCCGCAGCGGCGGATGGCGTGAGCACGAACTCGCTCGGCATGAAGTTCGTGCCCGTCGGCAATGTTCAATTCAGCGTCCACCTCTCGACGCGAAAGGACTTCGAGGCCTTTGCCGAGGCGACATCGCTCAAGTCCCAGGCGTGGCGGAATCCGGGCTTCAAGCAGGACCCCGATCACCCCGTCGTGAACGTGACCTGGCGCGAGGCGGAGTCCTTTTGCAAATGGCTCACGGAAAAGGAACGCAAGTCGGGCCAGTTGAAAGCCGGGGAACTCTACCGCCTGCCCACGGATCTCGAGTGGAGCAAAGCCGTGGGGCTTCCCGCGGAAACGGGCTCGACCCCCGAGGAACGCGACATGGGAATCCAGGACGTCTATCCTTGGGGCACCCAATGGCCGCCTCCCGCCGGAGCGGGCAATTTCGCCGGCGAAGAAACCCAGACCGAAATCCCAATCCCCAACTTCAACGATGGCTACCCGAACACGTCCCCGGTTGGCAAATTCCGCGCGAACGCCGCCGGCCTCTACGACATGGGCGGGAATGTGTGGCAGTGGGTGTCCGACTACTGGAATTCGGAGAACCGCGCGAAGGCGCTCCGCGGCGGGTCGTGGTACAATGGGGCCATCCCTCTCAGCCTTCTCTCGTCGTGCCGGATCAGTTCATCTCCCGACACGCTGCATGACACCTACGGCTTCCGGGTGGTGAAGACCTCCGAGGCCGGCAAAGGCCGTAAACGCCCTTAACGTCGAGGGCGCCGGGCCCAAAGCGGAGATGATTTGCGGAGACGATTTGCGTTGCGCAGCCGCTTGCTCCTGTGGTATCCACAATTCTGGTTCGGTTTCAAATCCCGTGATTTTCCATTTATGACATTTATGTTTATTCGAGTTCTAACGATTGCTGGAGCGCTCTCCATCCTCGCCGCGACAACGGCATCTGCTCAGGAATTTTTCCGCGAATTGGGTGCCTCCCGCTCGTCGAGCGGTATCGGACGCCTCGGACCCGGATCAAACGTCTTCATCGGAAACGATCCCTACGGCATCCCGGCCGTCTCGACGGCGGACCTCGAGCAGGAGGAGAAGAATTACAACATTCGCATCGGGCAGTTCGACCTCTCGGTCGCGGCGGGCGTCGGCTTCGAATTCAACGACAATATCACGCTCTCGGAAAACAACCGCATCTCGGACGTGATCTTCCGCCCCCAGGTCGATCTCGAGGGCGCAATTCGGTTCTCGGAAAGCAGCCGCCTGCGCATCGGCGTGGGAATCGGGTACGCGAAGTATTTGAACAACAGCCAGTTTGACTCCAAGTCCCCGCTCATCGCGCCGACCTCGTCCATCGTCTGGACGGCCGAGACCGGCGCTTTCCGCTTCACGTTCCGCGAGCGGCTTTCCTACCAGGAGGATCCATTTGCGCAGCCCGTCCTGTCGAACGTCGCCACGTTCCGCCGCTACGAGAATCAGGCGGGGGTGCAGGTCGATTGGGACGCCAACCAGTACACCAAGATCGCCGTCGGATACGACCGCTACGACCTCTGGGTGCGGGACGAATTCTACGCGGCGCAGGAGCAAGGCATCAACACGTTCTTCCTGAAGCCGTCCTACCAGATCAGCCCGAGTTTCACGGTCGGGTTCAACGCATCCATGAGCCTCGTGGATTTCCGTCTCAACTCGAGGGCCGACAGCATCGTTTACCTCATCGGTCCCTA
Organism: Chthoniobacteraceae bacterium; assembly: GCA_040081515.1. Classification (GTDB taxonomy): domain Bacteria; phylum Verrucomicrobiota; class Verrucomicrobiia; order Chthoniobacterales; family Chthoniobacteraceae; genus SXWH01. Next base: position 4,306 of record JBEBGK010000055.1, on the reverse strand, counting down.
CATCCGCTGGCGCGTGAGTGACTACCTCGACGTCTATGCCGAGGCGGGTTATCAGAATTCCGCATTCGACGGCTCAAGCCTGTTCCAGGCGCTCAGCCCCGTGACGGGACTGACCGCGGGAACCATCACCGTGGACGGGCAGGACTCGAGCAACATTTACGCGCGTCTCGAGATCGCGCACCGGCCGACCGAGTATTTCCGTCACAAACTCGGCTTCTCGCGGACGAGCGAACTCGGATTCCTGTCGAACTTCTACGACCTCTACCACGTCGAATACACGGCTGACTGGGCGCTGAATGAGAAGACGTCGATTCGTCCGATTCTGTTTTATGAGTTCTACGAGGCCTCGGGACTGCTGCCGGAGAAGGCCCACCGCTTCGGTTCGGCACTCGGGATTTACCACACTTTTTCAGATAGTCTCACGGTTGGGCTCGATTATCGCTTCTTGGTGAGGGACTCAAACTTGGACCAGGCTGATTTCTATCAGAACCTGGGTCTCGTGAGTGTCTACTATAAGTTCTGATAATCCAGCCATGAGCCATGCGTAGCTGCCTGTTCCCGGTCTTTACGGCCCTCGTTCTTCTTTTTCAAACGGCAGTCAGTTCCGCGCAGGCCGATTTCCTCGGCACGGAACGCCCGGCGCGCGGCGTATCCAGGCAGCCGGCCGGAGCAACCCCGGACATCCCGGCCGCGACTCCCGTCGGCGTCCCGAACTCAGGCGGCATCACGGTCTCCCGTGACTCAAAGCTCACCGCCGGGGACGAGATCACCGTCATCATCAAGGAAGATCGCGATCCGCCTCTGCGCACCGCGGTGAGTGATACCGGCGAAGTCGAACTCAACGGCCTCGGCCGGATCTACGTCGCCGGAAAAACAACCGCCGAAGCCGAGTCCGCGATGTCGGCCTACCTGAAGCAGAAGTATTACCATCAGGCCACGGTGGAAGTCGGCATCGTGCGCAAGGCCGTCGGCACCGTGCGGCCGTACAAGGTCGTCATCGCCGGGAAAATCGGTCGCCCGGGCCCGCAGTACTTCACAGGGGCGAATCCCCTGAAACTCACCGAGGCCGTCATCGTTGCCACCCCGAATCTCTATTCCGAACTTCGCAAAATCCGCCTCACACGCGGCGGCAGGACCACGGATCACAACGTCGAAGCCATCATGAAAGAGGGCAAGACCGACCTCGACGTGGTCCTGCAGGACAACGACCAGGTTTTCGTGCCGGCAAAAGGCATCGTCTTTTCCAGCCAGTAGCCGCGCACCAACTTTCATCCCTGCCCAATGGAAGCCCAGCAATCGCCTTCTCCCAGTGGTGACACCGGTCCCCGGATCGGACTCCGCGTTTACCGCTACCGCGCCATCATCCGCCGCTACTGGTGGGTGCTCGTCTTGTGCGTCAGCATCGGCCTCATTTACGAAGTCTCGGTGCTGCTTTCCAAGCCGCGGCGGTTCGCATCGGTTGGAAAATTGATCGTCAGCGAAACCGCGGCGGACGATGTGAACCGCGCCGTTGCCATGGAGATGAACTGGAGCGGCACCATCATCGCCGAATTGCAGAGCCCGGTGGTCCGCGACCGGGCGGCAAAGAAGACCGCCGTCGAGAAACCCCATCTCGAACACCTCGTTCCCAGCGTCGAGATATCGGCGATCAACGAGCCGAACACCTACATCTTTTCGGTCAAGGGGGCCGGGCCCGACCCCGATTTCTCCCGGTATTTCGTGGATGCAGTCATGGCCGCCTTCATGGAAGTCCGCCGCGAAGACCGGCGGGCCGACATGAGCGGTCGCATCACAGACCTCGTCAAGCAGACCGAGCTCGAAAAGGCCGAGGTGGACGCGAGCCGCGCGACGCTCGAGCGCTTCATGGACGACAGCAGCGTGCCTTTCATCGAACAGCAGGCGCAGCAAATCTCCACCGACCTCGCAGACCTCAAGCGGGCGCGCGATGAACTCCTCCAGCAGGTCAACATCTACAAAAACCTGAATGAGACGGGCCTTCTCGATGCGAACGCCCCCAAACCCGAGAAGAAGGGCACCTCACAGCCAAACGACTCGCTCGGCAACCGGTGGCTGGACAAGCAGGAGCAGCTCGCACTGCGGGAAGCGGAGTTGAAGGAACGCAGCGTCTTCTGGAAACCCGCCCACCCGCGCCTCCAGCAACTCCAGCGCGAAGTGGCCGACCTGCGCCTCAGCATCGAAGTCCTCAAATCCGAGGCTGCAAAAAACCTCGTCGGTGTCCTCCGGAGACTGCACGCGGAAATTGAGACCAAGGAGACGGCGATCAAGGAACTCGAGGAGAAAGCCCGGCAGTTCAGCAAGGTCATCAGCAAATACACCGCCCTCAAACAGGAAGTGGAAAGGCGGGAGACGACCTACACCCAGACGCGCGAGAACCTCGACAAACTCCGCCTCAGCCCGAAGGCAAACGAAGTCCTCGCCGTGCGCCAGCCCGCCTCGCCTCCGGAGATCGAGAACAAGGGGATCGTGCGTCATCTGCTCACCGGCCTCATCGGCGGCCTGTTGCTCGGAATCGCCATCCTCCTCCTGCTCGATCGCTCCGACGACCGCCTCGCCTCCTCCACGGAGATGATCGAGCAGTTCAACGAAGCCATCGTCGCCCAGATCCCCGACGTCGCGAACAGCCGCACCAACAACGGACTCCCGCTCCTCCAGGAGGAAGACGAGCGGTTCATGTTCGCGGAGGCCTTCCGCAGTCTTCGCAGCTCGCTCATCTTCATGCCGAACCAGACGGAGCTGAAGACGCTCATCATCACCTCGGCGATCCCGAACGAAGGCAAGTCCACCCTCGCCAGCAATCTCGCCCTCACCATGGCCGCCGCCGGCGCTCGCGTGCTCCTGGTGGATGCCGACCTCCGCCGCGGCGACATCGCCGCCCTTTTCGACACGGACGGACGCCGCGGCCTCTCCAACATCCTCCGCGGCGAGATGAACTGGAACGCCTGCATCCAGAAGACGCGGAATCCGCATCTGCACGTCATCCCCCGCGGCCCCACCACGAACCAGAGCGGCGAACTGCTGCTCACCCCGTTGCTGAGGAATCTGCTCGACGAGTGGAAAGCCGCCTACGACCTCGTCATCTTCAACACCGCCCCGATTCTCGCCACCGACGACACGCCGACCATCGCTCCGAACTTCGACGGCACGCTCATGGTCATCCGCGCATCCTTCACCAGCGCCCGCCTCACCCGCAACGCCCTCAATGCGCTCTATCAGCGCCAGGTGAACGTCATCGGCCTCATCCTGAACTGCGTGGATACCGAGATGCCCGACTACCACTACTACCGGTATCCGAAGTACTACGCGGCCTGATCGGGTTGGAACCAGCGCACCGTCGCGCATTCAAAAGGGCATGCGCCATCGGCTTCGCGCACGAAGCGCAGGCAAAGTAAAAACAGAAACGCACGCGGCGCGCACGTTCCGCCGGTCCCCTGCCCCCTACTTCACTTCCGGATTCGGCGTCGCCTCGCCCTTCGCCAGGCCGAGCGCCCACTGGATGCCACCAAGGATGTGCGCCTGGTACTGCTTCGCGGTTTCAGGAGGATTGATCCGGCCCGGCATCGCCGCGTCGTCGCTCCAGAGATCCTCGCGATGGCCGAGGCTCGTGTAAAAGACGCGCCCCTTCCCCGCCATCCGGCACCAGCTCACCGCCGCGTATTCGTCCTTCGCCGGCTCCAGCGGAGGATGCCGCAGGAACCACAGCGCACGCACCTTCGAGCGGTCATGGCTCCCTTCCTTCATCTCATACATCTCCTCCTGCTTGATGTCCCACTTGGAACCGATGCCGCCGTTCGCCGGATGCGCCGTGTCGCCCGCCACCAGATCCGCCGGCACCTGCTTGCCGTGCGTCTTGAATTCCCCCTGCAACATCTGCCCGTACCCCTTGAACTGGTGGAACGTGTCACTCGCCGAATGCATCCCCATGAACGCGTGCCCCGCCTCGATCCACTGGATGAACCCCTCCTTGTCCGGCAGCGGCAGATCGCCCGTCGTGTTCGCAAAAATCACCCCGTCGATCCTCGCCTCCTTCAAATGTGCGGGGCTCAGCCGCTCCAGGCTCTTCTTCACCGCCGCGTCGAACTGCTCCTGCGCCTCCTTCGCCGCCTTCTGCACCTCCGGCGTCCACTTCGCCATCTCCGCGTCGTAGCGCTTCATCTCACCAGGCGCGCCCGCCGACTTCTGCCGCCAGACGTGCAAGGTCAGGTTCATCGCATCGTGACTACGGTTGTTGCTCATCCGCTCTCTCTCCGCCCCCCAGAGTCTCAGTTCCGCCACACGTGTCTTGACC
>JBEBGK010000054.1:0-10252 GCA_040081515.1 Chthoniobacteraceae bacterium | reverse complement strand
AGTAGCGGTGCGCGGCTCGCACGGGGGCGTTTTCATCGGCCACCTCGGCGGCTTCGCGATGCACGGCGAGTTCCGCGATGACCTGTGCGCTGGCTCCCCGCTTGAGCCGCTTTTGCTGCGTGTGACGCCATGGCCCAGGGGCTGCGGGGCGGCACGCGGGCGCGGCGGCAGCGAGGTATTCGCTCACATGGTAGAAGTCGGTGAGCAGTGTGGCGTCGGCGCCGAAGACTTCGCGCGTCTGGAGGGCAATCCATTCGGCTCCGTCGCACACGGCATGGATGCGGCTTTGGAGCGCACGGCCCGCCTCTTTGGCGGTGTGACCCCAGCGCACTCCAGCTTCCTGCACGCTCTCAAAGGTCGCTGCGTAGGTGGTCTCCACGCTGCCCTGGCGCTGGGAGGCAAGGAGCCGGATCTCCTGCCATGCACGCGGCCGGGTTGCTTTGCGCGGGAGTCCCTCGGGCACCGTGCAAAGCATCGAGCCATCCGCCTCGGCGATGATCACCCCGGCACCTTGCGCCGGCAGTTTCCGATAGGGCTGCGCATACTCGGCCTTGAGCTTGATCTCGGCTCGCGCGGCGTGCTTGAGCGTGGCGCTGCGCATCGCGCCCGCATGCAGCTTGAATCCGTAGTGCTCGAGCAACCGCTTGTTGGCCGAGGCGAATGAGTCTTCGATTCCAAAGTCGCACATCGCCCTTTCCAAGCGCAGCGATTTGCACCGCCCGCTGACCTTCGCGTGTCCGGCAAAGGGCCGCAGATGATGTTCGGTGCCGGCGCGCAGCGTGATTTCCTCAATGCGCACTTCCCCGAACATGCACCACCAGCTCAGCGTGCTTTTTTTGAGCCGCGCCTTGGGGTGCTCCTTTTTGCAGCTCTCAATGGCCCGTTGCTGTGCGCCCTGCGCCCACTGCTGCATGGTCGAGTTGCCCAGTTTGCGCGTGGCATCGATCACCAGCGACTCGATTTCATCCGCCGTGCGGATCGGCGCATCCCCGTCCCCGCCCGCCGCGATCCCCATGATGGATTCAAACTGCTCGAGCAACGCGGGTCGCTCTTTGAGTTCATCCATGAACGTCTTGAGTCGTCGTCTCGAAAACGCTTTGCCGGGTGTCTGCTGTGGTTGCTTTTTTGGGTCGGTATTTGGCTTCATCCACCCGCTCATCTATACACCTTCTCCCAGAGTACAATCTGGAAATTATACAATCCGCTCCGCTCTATCAGCTTCTTTGGACGCGGAAGAAATCACGCCCCACGCAGACCGACTCCTTCGGCCAGAAAGTCACCCCCGCGCAGGATGCTCCAAACACCAGGGACTACCCCGGCATGCCGCGCTACGAGGGCAGCACCATTGTCCTGCAATCGCAGCAGAAGTATGGCGAGCTCGGCCTGCAAATCGGCGGGCTCAGCGCGCCGATTCCACCGACCCGAAGGAAGTGCGAAAGGTCGAGGGGCGCACCCATCGCACCACTTACCTGCTCCCGAACGTGGACAAAGGAAAGCGCAGCACTCTCGAAATCGCGCGGAACTACGAGCAGTCCTTCAAACAGGCGGGCTTCAATTCGATTTGGTCCGGAGGCCAGGCCGAGATCCGCAACGGCCCGCCGCGGCAATACTACGGCATCCCCGAACTCGACCACCAGATGCTCACCGCCGGCGTCAAGGACCGCCGCTACTTCTGCATGGAGAAAGGCGGCCTCCTCGCCGCCGTCTTCATCGCTTCCCGTTCGTGGGAGCATGTGATGATCGAGAAATCAGAAGTGAACCCCTGGCACCGGAACGTCTCCATCCCCGAGGAAGCCGTGCTCATCCAGGTGGACTACGTGGACACGCGCCCGATGGAGGAGAAGATGGTCCTCGTGTCAGCCGCCGAGATGCAAAAGTCCATCAGCGCCAGCGGCAAGGTCGCGCTTTACGGCATCTACTTCGACTTCAACAAGGCCGACTTGAAACCCGAGTCCGCGCCCACGCTCACCGAGATGGCATCGCTCCTCAAGGCGGAGCCCGGCCTCAAGGTGCTCGTGGTCGGCCACACCGACAACGTTGGCACTTTTGAATTCAACGAAGACCTCTCCAAGCGCCGCGCCCGCAGCGTCGTCGCCGAGCTGGCGAGCAAGCACGGCATCGATGCGGCACGCCTTACACCGCTCGGCGCTTCGTTCATGGCCCCGGTCACGACGAACAACACCGAGCAAGGTCGCGCGCTGAACCGCCGCGTGGAGCTGGTCGCGCGCTAGCCTCGCACCGCGGCATACATTATCCGCCGCTGCCGATCATCACCACTTCCAGCCCGGCGGGGCAGACGGGCAGCGTGCGCGCATTCCGCCCTCGACCCGCTGCGGAAATGCCGGGTCCGGCGCGATTCGCGGTTGATCGGATCCGACTCCTCAGTTAAGAGCCGGTTTCAATGATTGCCGGATTCATCCTTTTCGCCGTCGCCGTTGCCTACCGACTTCTCCCCCTGCTGCTCGGGGTGACGACCGTCCAGCCCGAGTGGCTGCCGAACTTCTCGCCGATGGCGGCCCTGTGCCTGTGCGGCGCGGCGTGCCTGCCGCGGAGGTTTGCGATCCTGGTGCCGTTCGTCGCGCTGCTCGGCACGGACATCGCGCTCAACGCCTACTACCACTTTCCGCTCTTCACCGTGGAGTTCCTCGGGAAGACGATCGCCTTTGCCGTGGTCGCCGCGCTCGGCTGGGGGCTCCGCAAGAATCCGCGCCCGGGAATCCTGCTGCCCGCCGTGCTCGCCAGTTCACTGTTTTTTTACATCGTGACGAACACGGCCTCGTGGCTCTACGAACCCGGCTACGCGAAGACGGCCGCGGGCTGGTTGCAGGCGCTCACGACCGGGCTGCCGGGCTTTGCGCCGACGTGGATCTTTTACCGCAACACGCTCGCGGGCGACATGCTGTTTGCAGTGCTTTTCCTCGCCTGCCTCCACTGGAGCCGCCGGCCCGCGATCGCCGGTGCGCCGCAGACGGCCGGGGCAACCCGCTATTAATCGGACAACAAAGCGGATGGCACCCCCTTCTTATTCGTAATCCTAATCTTAATCCCATTCGGGTGCGGAGCGGTGGGCGCGGAGAGCATGGGCAGGAGTCAGAATAAGATTAAGAAGGAACTGCCTCCCGTTTGATCGCCGGAGTAATGGCGGCAACATTCCACCCCGGCCCGCCCCTCGGAGCAGGCGGCGGCAGGGCAAGGAGGATCGAAGGTCCGCCAGGCGGGCGTGCGAGCCATTGACGCGCCCGCGAAGCGCCACCATATTCCGCCCCCTTTTTCCAAGGCACTCCATGTCGAGCAATACCCGCAACTTCTGCATCATCGCCCATATCGATCACGGGAAGACCACCCTGTCCGACCGCCTGCTCGAATTCACGGGCACCATCCAGAAGCGGGAATCGCAGGACCAGCTCCTCGACGCCATGGACCTCGAGCGCGAGCGGGGCATCACCATCAAGGCGCATCCGGTTCGGATGATGTACAAGGCGAAGGACGGCGTGGAGTACAAGCTGAACCTGATGGATACGCCGGGGCACGTGGACTTCGCGTATGAAGTCTCGCGCTCGCTCGCCGCGTGCGAGGGCGCGCTGCTCATCGTCGATGCCGCGCAGGGCGTGGAGGCGCAGACGGTCGCGAATGTCCACCTGGCAGAGAAGCAGCACCTGAAGCTGATCCCGGTCATCAATAAGATCGATCTCCCGAATTCCGACCTCCCGAGCGTGTGTCGGCAGCTCGAGGAAATCCTCGCGATCCCGGCGGAGGAAGCGATCCTCGCGAGTGCGAAGCAGGGAATCGGCATCGAGGATATCCTGGAGGCGGTGATCGCGAGAATCCCCGCGCCGCCGGACAACCGCGAATCGCGACTCCGGGCACTCGTGTTTGATTCGACGTTCGACACGTATCGCGGCGTGGTGGTCTATGTGCGCGTCGTGGATGGCGCGATCAAGGCGGGCGACATGGTGCGCCTCATGGCGACGAACAGTTCCTACGAAGTGAAGGAAGTGGGCATTTTCCGCCCGCAGATCCCGAAGTTCGTGCCGCAGGATGAACTCGGCCCCGGCGACGTGGGCTACGTCATCGCGAACATGAAGACGGTGACCGAGGTGAAAGTGGGCGACACGCTCACCAGCACGCGCCAGCCGGCGACCGAGCCGCTCGCGGGCTTTCAGGAGCTGCAGCCGATGGTCTTCAGCGGCATCTACCCGATCAATACGGCGGACTTCGAACACCTCAAGGCTGCGATGGGCAAGCTGCAGCTCAACGACGCGGCGTTTCATTTCATGGCGGAATCGTCCGTCGCCCTCGGCTTCGGCTTTCGCTGCGGCTTCCTCGGGCTGCTGCACATGGAGATTATCATTGAGCGTCTGCGGCGTGAGTACGGCATGGACATCATCGCGACGTACCCGTCGGTGATTTACGAAGTGGTCAAGACGAGCGGCGAGGTGCTGCGCGTGGACAACCCCGAGAACCTGCCCGACCCGAGCGTCATCCAGGAAATGCGCGAACCGATCGTGCGCTGCTTCATCATGATCCCGAACGAGTATATCTCGCCGATGCTCCAGCTCATCATGGACAAGCGCGGAATCGTGGACCACACGGAGACGCTGGACCCGCGCCGCGTGATGCTCACCGTGGATCTGCCACTGAACGAAATCCTCGTCGATTTCGTGGACAAGATGAAGAGCATCACCCGCGGCTATGGCTCGATGGACTACGAGCACTCGGGCTATCGGGCCGACAAGCTCGTGAAGCTCGACATGCTCGTGAATGGCGAAATCGTGGACGCCTTCTCCAGCATCGTGCACCGCGACAAGGCCGAGTCCCGCGGCCGCGCCCTCGCGGCAAAGCTCAAGGAAGTCATCCCCACGCAGCTTTTCCAGATCGCCATCCAGGCCGCCATCGGCGGCAAGATCATCGCCCGCGAGAGCGTGAGCGCGATGCGGAAAAACGTGACGGCGAAATGCTACGGAGGCGACATCAGCCGGAAGCGCAAGCTCCTCGAGAAGCAGAAGGAGGGAAAGAAGCGCATGAAGGCGATCGGCAACGTGAACATCCCGCAGGAGGCGTTCATCGAGGTGCTCAAAACGAACTGAGCCGTAGCCGCGCCCGTCAAAGCGCGGGCTGGCTTGATTCGCAGGCCCGCCGCGTCCCTTCGCGGAGGGGACTGTTTCCGGAAACGTCTACTTCTTCCCCGGAGCGGCGGCCACGGGCTTCGGCTTCGTGGTCATCTCGAAGTCGTCCGTGCGGAACGGCGTGACCGGCAGGCCCTCGTTGCTGGCGAGGTTGCACACCGGGTTGTCCGCCCACGCGTAGCGCACCGCCACCGGCTTCGCGACTTTGTCGCAGGTGAGTTCCACCTTGTTCGGCACGACGAGCTTTCCCTTCGCCCAGTGCCATGCCCGGTCCTCACCGCAAACCGCGAAGCCGACCGCATCAAGCACGTCGAAGGGACGCAGCGTTGCGCTGCCGAAAAGATCGAAGGTTACCGTGACTTTTCCTCCGTCGATCTCCATCCCTTTGAATTCCGGGCTGCGATACGGGAATTTCAGCCCGTAGTCCTTCGCAAGCGCCCAGCGCACGAGCCGCGCGGCGACGTCATGCTTGTTCTTCGGGTGAATGTCCCTGCCCTCACCGAGGTCGGTGATCACCGCCTGGCCGGTGTTCGGGAGCGCCATCGTCTTCGTCTGCGACTCTCGAAGCTCCGCCCAATTGCTGTCGCCCGGCTCCGGCTTCTCCGCGAGGTAATCGGCGAGCTGCACCCAATAGAACGGGAAATCCCCCTGCTTCCACTCCTTGCGCCACTGCTCGATCATGAATGGGAACAGGCTCGCGTATTCATAGGCCCGGCTCGCATTGCTTTCGCCCTGATACCAGATCACGCCCTTGATTCCGTAGCCCAGCGTCGGATGCATCACGCCGGCAAAAATATTCCCCGGACGCGCGTTTCCACCGAGCCACGCATCCGGTGATTGCGGCGCACGCGGGAGCTGTTGCCCGGGTTTGAGTCCGGCCGCCTTCAGCTTTGCCACGTCTTCCTTCCACTTGGCCGTCGCCTTTTCAAAGTCCGCCTTCGCCTTCTCCGATTGCGAATCCGCCTCGCGCTTCACGGCGCCCTCGACGAGCGATTTGAATCGAGGATCCTTCTCGATCGTGGTGCGCCGCACCCAGGCTTCCGCCGCCGAACCGCCCCACGCGTTGTCGATGAGGCCGACCGGCACGCCGAGGATCTCGTGGATATAGCGTCCAAACAGGAAACCCACTGCGCTGAACGGCTTTGCGCTCTCCGCATTCGATGCCCTCCACTCGCCCTTGAAATCCGTCTTCAGCTCCTGCGTTCCGACGTTCGGGACCTTGATCAGGCGCAGATTCGGCAGGTTCGACGCCGCGGCTTCGAGGTCGCCATTCCAGTCGCCGGCGAGCGTCATGCCCATGTTCGACTGCCCCGAGCACATCCACACCTCGCCCACGAGGACGTCCTGGTTCTCGCGCCTCGTCGAACCGCTGATCGCAATCGTCTGCGGCTTCGCATTCGCCGGAACGGGATCCAGTTTCACCGTCCATCGGCCATCGGCTCCCGCTTCGCCGGATTTCGTCTGCCCCGCAAAAGTGACGGTCACCTTTGTCCCCGGCGTGTCCCAGCCCCAGATCGGATTCGTCTGTTTCTGCTGCAGCACCATGTGGTCGCCGATGATGGCGGGGAGTTTCAACTCCGCGCGGAGTGCCGGAGCCAGCGCGAACGTGAGGAGGAGTGCGAGATTTTTCATGGGAGTGTGGGAAGTGAGGCAACTCGGCGCGGAGCGCAATCTTAGGCCCCCGGTCCCGCGCGCGGGCGGCGGAGCGGGGCGGGGCGAGGCGCGATTCATCGACCGTTCCGGAACTGCGTGAACGCCGCAATCACCGCGTCCTTGAGCATGCTGCTGTCGTTCGAATAGACGACGAACCGGGCGCCCTGCTCCATCGTCCGCAACACCTGCGCGGGCTTGCCGAACCAGCAACCGGCGGCGATGTGGCGCCTGTCCGCGGCCTCGATGACGCGCTGGATCACCGCGATCAGTTCCGGGCTGTCGTATTCGTTTGGGATGCCCATGTTCGTCGTCATGTCGTTCGGACCGATGAACAGGGCGCTCACGCCGGGGATCGCGCAGATGGCATCGAGGTTTTCCACGGCGCGCACGGACTCGATCATCGGAACGAAAAGAGTGTCGGCGCACTTGCCCTCGATGTATTCGCGGGTCTTCTCGCCCGGCCATTTGCCTTCCCGGATCACGCGTTCGAGCGCGGCACCCTTGAGTGGACGGAACACCGCCGCGGCGGCGAGGCGTTTGCAATGCTCCACATCCTCGACGTATGGCACCACCACGCCGTCGAACGAATCGCAGACCTTCGCCACATCGTCCGGCTCGCGGCTGTGGGTGCGCCCGAGGCAGGCGATGCCCTTCGCAGCCAGCGCGTAGCGCAGCGGCAGGAAATCGGCGATGTCGAGCGCGTTGTGCTCGGCGCTGACGATCACAAAGTCGATCGAGTTTTCCGGGATGAAATCCACGATCGCCGGCACGACCGCATGCTGGATCAGTGTTCCGAAAACCCGCTGGCCTTTGAGGAGTTTGTCTTTCAGGAGCGCGGCTGGCTTTGCGGTGTTCATCGGGTGAGGGAGGAGTTCTGGGGGAATTGGCGCCGCGGCGGGAAGGACCGGCGGCGGTCTTCGAGCGGACGGCGCCCCCGGTCCGGACAATCGGGAAGGCGGTTTAGTTCGGCTTGAGTGGTTTGTCCATCCCGGGCGCATCGGGGACCCATGGAAAATGCGTTTGCTCGCTCCAAAGAAGGATTGTCACCGATGCCACCGGGCCTAGCGTCGCCGGCATGAAGCAATGGACACGCCGTGGTCTCGTGCGGAGCGGCGCCGGAGTCGCCACGGCGTTGCTCTTTCCCGCGCCGCGATCCGGTGCCGCCGCGGACGCCATGCGCAAGGCGGCAATCATCGGGCACACCGGCGCGGGCGATTACGGCCATGGCGTCGAGCGCATCTTCGCCGGGCTGCCGGGCATCGCGGTCGTCGCGGTGGCCGATCCTCACGACGCCGGGAGGGCGAAAGCGAGGACTGCCTGCGGGGCCGCGCGGGACTACGCGGACTACCGCGAGATGTTGGAAAAAGAAAAGCCGGACCTCGTGGGCATCGGGCCGCGCTGGGCGGGCGAACACCACGCGATGGCAATCGCCGCGCTGAATGCAGGAGCGCATTTGTATTTGGAAAAACCATTCACGGTGTCGCTCGCAGAGGCCGACGACATTCTCCGGATCGCGAAGTCAAAAGAGCGCCGCATCGCCGTGGCTCACGTGGCCCGCTGCGCCCCGAACGTGCTGCGGCTGGAGAAGGCGCTGCGCGACGGGCTCATCGGCGAAGTGCTGGAGATTCACACGGTGGGAAAGATGGGCTCCCGCTCGGGCGGACAGGACATGATGGTGCTCGGGCTGCATGTCTTCGATCTCGCACGACTCTTCGCCGGCGACGTGCAGTGGTGCCACACGCGCATCAGGCAGCAGGGAAAATTGCCGGTCCCCGCCGACGCCAAGGAATCGCCAACCGATCGCGTCGGCCCGGTCGTGGGCGACGACATTTTTGCGCAGTTCGCCACGGCTTCCGGCGTGAACGTGACGTTCCGCAGCCGGGTGGGCTTGGAGAAGGCAGCCGGCCCGTTCGGCATGGAGATCATCGGTTCGCGCGGCGTGATGCGGCTCAACTCCGGCGCCGTGCCCACGCTCTCGCTGCTCGCCGCGCCAAACCGCGCCGCCACGAGTCGCACGGAGAATTGGACGGAATGGACCGGCGGCGTCGCCCCCTCCGCGGACGCGCAGATCGACGGCATCACCGGCTACGATGCCGCCCACCGGCGAGTCGTCCGCGACTGGCTGCTGGCGATCGACGAGAAGCGCGAACCACTGGCCTCTGGCGAGCGGGCGATGAAAGCGATCGAGATGGCCCACGGCGTCTTCCAGTCCGGGCTCGAGGGCCGGCGGGTGGAGTTCCCGCTCGTGCAGCGAAGGCATCCGCTGCTCCCCGGGTAGGCAGCGCGACCCCTACCCGATCTTCGGCAATTCGAAGCCCTTCCGGTGCTCGCGGCCGATCAGCGCATTCGCCCCGGCGTCATCGAAGGTCTCGGTCTCCGCGTTGAAGCGCAGTTTCTTTCCCGTGCGCCATGCAATGTTTCCCGCGTGACACATCACGGTGCTGATGTGACCGGAGTAGATCTCCTGGTTCAGCGACTCGCGCTTCCGGCTCTTCACCGCATCGAGGAAATTGCGCACATGGGCCTGCTGTCCCGAGTCGCCCCTGACCTCCTTCACGATCTTGCCGGCGTCGTCGTACGCGGTCCACGAGGTGTTCGTGACGAGCATCCAGCCGTTCTCACCGTAAATCGCCGCGCCTTCGCCCGCCCCGAACAGCTTCGGCTTCGACCAGAGCCGCATCTCATATTGCAGAATCCGTCCGGGGTAGTCGTACGTGACGAACAGCGTGTCCGGCCACTGCTGGTCGTCCTCGAAAAAGAACTTCCCGCCCGAGGAACTGATCGCCGTGGGGAACGTGTCGAGCCCCATGACATACCGGCAGTAATCGATCCGGTGCACTCCATCGTTGCCGAGATCCCCGGTGCCGTAGTCGAACATCCAGCGCCAGGCGCCATCGACGATCGTCGCGTTATACGCGCGCTCGGCAGCCGGACCCTGCCACATGTGATAGTCCAGCCCCGCCGGCGGCTCTCCATCCGGGGCGAGATGCACCGCACCCGATCGGCCCGTCTCCCACGCCCTGCCGGAAATCACCTTCCCCATCGCGCCGCTCTTCACGTACTCCCGTGCTTCGCGGAGAAAGGCAGCACTGCGGATCTGCGTGCCCATCTGCACCATCCGGTCGCGTTTGCGGGCGGCGGCCACCGCCACACGGCCCTCCTGGATGTTGTGGCTCGCGGGCTTCTCCACATAGACGTCCTTCCCGGCGAGGCAGCCTTCGATCGTCAGCAGCGCGTGCCAGTGATCCGGTGTGGCCACCATGAATGCATCCACGCTCGGGTCGTCGAGCAGGTCCCGGTAATTCTTCACCAGTTTCGGCATGCGGCCCGTCTTCTTTGCGACCTCCGCGCCGCGCTGTTCGCGGACCGAGTCGCGGATGTCGCAGATGTGCGTGATCTCGCAATCGGGCTCGGCGATGAAGCTGTGCATCACCGAATTCCCCCGCCCGCGAACGCCGATGCAGGCGACGCCG
>JBEBGK010000729.1:0-2690 GCA_040081515.1 Chthoniobacteraceae bacterium | reverse complement strand
CAATCCGCTCAGGGCGCTGACGTTCATCGAGGAGATGCGCGCCCAGTGCGAGAAGATCGCCCGCGCGCCGCAGGCCTACCGGGCCCGGCCGGATCTGGCCGAAGGGCTGCGGTCCTGTGCCCACCGCAACTACGTTATCTTTTTCACCGTCGCCAAGGTCCATCTGACCGTTGTGCGCGTATTGCACGGCGCGATGGATATTCCGGCACATTTCTCGAAGGTCAGGTAGTGGAGTCGCCACGATCTGGCGGCAGCCAGCGCGCGAAGAGAAACAGTCCGAGCGAGACGATCACGCTGATCCACGCCACGGTGGATGCAAGGGCTTTGCCTCGCCACAGTCCGGCAAACCAGCGATTGAATTCGTCGAACAGCACGGCAGCCTTGCCGCCGAAGCGTTCCAGGTCGCGCACGTAGGTTTTGGACCGCGTGCCGGCCGTGGGATAGGCAACGCCGTCTACGATCAAATAGCCGATTGCATCGGCGGGCGCTTCATCTGCGTTGAAGTAGATCAGCAAAGCTCCGCACAGGCCGAGCACCAGTATCGCGGCGCCGCAGATGTAGAGACGAAGCTTCAAGCTCCGTCGGCGCTAAGTGCCGAGCGTCGCCCGCGCTCGACGTTGATGCCCGCGAGAAGAGCCAGGCCGATAACAAAGTAGACGCCGACGGCGAGGATGGCGAGGCGGTGGTTGCCTTCGAAGATCCAGGTGACAGTGCCGTAGGTGAGGGGGCCGAAGATGGAGGCGGCTTTGACGGCGAGGCCCCAGAGGCCGAAGAACTCGGCGTTGCGGTCGGGGGGCGAGAGGTAGCCGACGAGCACGAGCTGCATTGAGCGGATGTGGCCGATCCGGTCCTGCAGGTAGCCGAAGCTGAACGCGCCGATGGCGGCGGTGATGTTGACGACGAGGATGAGGATGATGGTGTCGACGAAGGTGAACTTCATCGCTTCGGTGGCGTAGATGGCGGCCAGCGCAATCACGGCCTGGATGCCGGCCTGGTAGAACAGGATGCACACGAGGAAGCGCCGCAGGTCCTGGAAGCGCGCGGTCTGGCGCAGGGTCTGCATCACGCGCTGCCAGGGGTGCTTTTGCTCGCGGTGTGGCCGGGCGCGCTCTCTCAGGTAGAGAAAAGTCGGGATGGAGGCGAGCGCGAAGATGACCGCGGTGATGAGCATGACGATCGGCACGTATTCTGTCGCGGGCAGATCCTTTGGCCGGGAGAGGATGTAGGCGAGCGCGACGCCGAGCGAGACGAGGCCACCCAGGTATCCGAACGCCCAGCCCCAGCCCGAGACGCGCCCCATGGCTTTGGAATCGGCGAGCTCGGTGAGGAAGGCGGCGATGAGGTTCTCCCCCGTGCCGAAGAAGAAATTGGAGACGATGATCAGGAAGATTGCGAAGGCCACGGCTCCGGGGGTCGCAAAAAACATCAATCCTGTAAAAAACACACACCCAATCGTCGCTATGAGGAGAAGTTTCTTCTTGGCTGCATGGGCGTCGGCCCAGGCGCCGACGATGGGCGCGGTAAGCAGGACGGCGAGATACGACACGGAAAGGGCGGCAGTCCAGGCAAAGGTCGCCCAGGGCGCTTTGCCGGCTATTGCGGAGACGAAATAGGCGTTGAATACGGCGGTAATGACCACGGTCGTGTAGCCGGAGTTGGCGAAGTCGTACATGCTCCAGGCCCACACTTCGCGCAGGCGGACGTCCTGAGCAAGAGAACGTGATGCTGTGCCGGTTTTCACGGGGCGAGTTTAGCCTCTCTAGGGCATAATCGCCCTCTATGGCCATTGCAGACCCGAAGGCACTAGCCGCAGACTCCAAAGGCATCGAGCGCCGCCTGACGATTATCGAAATCGTCGACTGGCTGGTCCAGGACGGCATGGTCGACCCGGTCGAAGCCGAGAAGATGAAGAAGGAGCGGCGCTATTACCGCGGCTCGCAGCATCCGCTCGCGGTCGTCGCCGACCAGAAATGGAAGAGCCTGAAGCCGCCGTCCAAGGTGCTCACGCTCGAAGTGCTGACCGAGTGGGTCGCCAAGCACGTCGGCCTGGAATACCGCCACATCGATCCGCTCAAGATCGATTTCACCGCGGTCACCGAGGTGATGTCCTCGGCCTACGCGACGCGCTTCAAGATCCTGCCGATCGGTGTCACCACCAAGGAAGCGGTGATCGCGGTCTGCGAACCGTACGTGCGGGAGTGGGAAAAGGAACTGCAGCGCATCACCAAGCTGGAACTGCGGCGCGTGATCTGCAACCCGCAGGACATCGAGCGCTACCAGGTCGAGTTCTATAACCTCGCCAAGTCGGTCAAGGGCGCGACCAAGGGCACCGCGGGCGTGTCCGGGCTGTCGAACTTCGAGCAGCTGGTCGAGCTGGGCTCGGGCAACAAGCAGTTCGACGCCAACGACGCGCACATCGTAAAAGTGGTGGACTGGCTCTGGAGCTACGCGTTCGAGCAGAGGGCGAGTGACATCCACATCGAGCCGCGGCGCGAGTTCGGCATCGTGCGCTTCCGCATCGACGGTGTGCTGCACCAGGTCTACCAGGTGCCGGTCTCGGTGCTGGCGGCCATGACCAGCCGCATCAAGATCCTGTCGCGCATGGACGTGGTGGAAAAGCGCCGGCCGCAGGACGGCCGCATCAAGACCCGCACGCTCGCCGGCGAAGAGGTCGAACTGCGCCTCTCGAC
>JBEBGK010000728.1:0-2692 GCA_040081515.1 Chthoniobacteraceae bacterium | reverse complement strand
ATGCGCCCGGCAGCAGCGCGTACCTGCGCGGCAGCAGTGTGTAGCTTCCAGAGTCGAGTCCCGACACCCCGTCGAGATAAATGCGGTCGCCGACATGCAGCGTGTTGCTCGTGTAACCGGGATCGCCACCCAGCGGCAGCGCGTTCGGTCCCGTATTGAATGCGGCATAGGGCGCGAATTCCGACTGAAAGCCGGGGACCACCGCAAACGACTCGGCCACGAGTGACCAGTAAAGACTCGATGAGGGCGTCTGGCCTGAGTGCCGGACACGCGCCGACCAGGTCCTGCCCCCGCTCGTCACCAGATCGCCCGCCTCGTACTCGGTTCCCGCGGTCCACGCGACGGCCGCAGTCCCGAGGAGGTCAACGCTGCCGCCAGTCCCGGGCACCCAGCGATACGCGTAAAGATCGCCGCCTCCGCGGAGATCGATCACGGATCCCGGCTCGGCAACCACGCTCGCGCCGGCGATTGAAACCGTCTTCTCCGGCAGGCCGCCGATGGTGACATTGACGCCGCGCGGATCGATCCACGAGGACCCGTCCGGGCTGAGGCCGAATGGGATCAGCATTCCGGCGCCGGAAGCCGCGCTGATCGCCGAGACGGACGTGATGCTTCCGGGCTTGAGGCTGATCTCCGTGCTCACGGGCACCGCGATGGCGCCTCTTGTCACCGGATCGAATGGCTGATCGGAAGCCGATCCATCCCAGCCGAGCCGGATCGATCCCAGCGGCGCGCGCAGGACGCCGCCTTGCGAAATCTTCGACGAAAAAATGTTCAGGCTGCCGCCCGCGGAGAGCGGCGTGTCCCGTGAACCGGAGGCCGCAATCGTCACGGAGCCTAGCGTCGCCCCGTGATCGTAGGCGAAGAGATTGAAGACCGACTGGGTCGGCGGATAGATCTGCGCGGCACGCAGCGTGAGATCCCCGGCGATGTTCACCGTGCCGTTTCCGCGGATGTCGCCGCCGTCCGCGATGAACGTGGCGCGTCCGATATCTTGGAGCGACAGGTTGCCGATGTCGATGAGGTCCGCCTTCACCGTCAGGCTTCCACCGCCGAAGACCGGCGCGAGCGGAAACGCACGACCGGGCGCGACCGGGTCCTGCTGGAACGGCGGGATGTCGTCATTCGGATGCAGCGGGGCAATAAAAGGCTGCCCGATGGCCACGTACGATCCGGCCAGAGTAACCGCGGAGTCTGCCTTCATCACACCACCCGCCGCGACTCGCAAGGATCCTGGAACGGCGAGCGAAACCGGCCCCTTGAACTCGATGTTGCCGCCGAAATTGACAGGCGCGGCGTTCAGGAACTTGAAGCCCAGATCCAATGCGGCGAAACCTCCCTGCGCGACCCGGTCGGCTGTGAAAAATCCCATGCCGTTGACGACAGCACCCGCGGAATCCAGGACGGCGTTGCCGATGCCGACGTTCGTGTTCGTCGCGGCGATCGTGAGCCCGCCCTGAGTGACCACGAGATTGATGTCCGAGCTCTTGCGCCCGCTTTCCTGCTGGTAGAAACGGCCTGAGAAGATGGACAGCGTGCCCGCCGTCGCCGTAGGGCCGCCAGAGCGTCCGACGAGCGTCGCATCAGTGAACAGCATCTGGGAACCCTGGATGTCGATCAGTCCGCCGCTGCTGTGCTCGATTGTCGAAACTGTCTGCAAGTTCCAAAGCGGTGCGGTCAGACCGCTGTTCAGCGGAACGGCCGAGGAACCCACGGCACCGAGCGCCGCGGGCTCGAGGTCAAAGACCGCCGAGGCACCCGAGACATCGAGCAGCGCGCCCGCGCTGGCCACGATGTTGCCGGAGATGGAGATGGTTCCGCCCGGGTGAAGCGTCCCGCGCCGCCGCCCGAAAGCGTCCGGCACAAACACTGGCGCGCCGGCGGTGGCGAGCGTCGCCGCCGGACCGATGTGGACGGTGGCTCGGGCGAACGTCTCGTTGAGCACTGCATCCGGCCCGAGCGGGAAACTGCCTGCGCCCGCGATCGAGATAGAGCCCCCGGGGGCGTTGACCGAACCGAGAAGCGAGACCGTCTGGCCTTTAAAAGAGACCGCAGCCGTCGGGTCGGTGAGGATCGCCGAGCCGCCGCCCATCACGACGTCACCACGCACCTCGATCACGCCGGTCGTGAATGGATCGTCCGATCCCAGCGCGGAGAAGCTCAGGCTCACCGGCGTGCGCACACCGACCGGAGCGAGAATCCGGCTGAGGCCGACTTCCTCCAAAGCGAATGGATCGGCGATGGCGAGGAGATTCTCGGCGACGGGTTCGATCCGGGTCCCGGGCGCGATGAAGATGCCGGGCACGGGTTGCGCCGGGCCACCGGGTGCCGCACCGATTCCGATGAGCGAATAGTTGGTGAAGCCGCCGCGGCGGAAGAAATCCGGCCCGAGGGAAAGGGTGTTTGCAATCGCGGGCGTCCCGCCGATCTGGATCAGACCTGCCCGGATGCTCAACGAACCGCCCGTGGCGCCGGAGTACCCGCCAAGTGTGGCGCCGAGCGAGAGCGAACCGCCGATGACGGTCGTGAAACCGGGATCCTTGCCAGTGAGAATGGAGATGCCGCCTCCTTTTCCGTAGCTCACCGAGTTGCGCCCGCTCACCACCACGCCGCCGGATACATCGATCGCGCTGCCCGCGGACAGATTCGCGCTGAATGATTCGATGACGACATTCCCGCCATCGAGCACCAG
>JBEBGK010000727.1:0-2695 GCA_040081515.1 Chthoniobacteraceae bacterium | reverse complement strand
GCTCGCCGCCGAGTTCGGCAAGCGCTTCGGCAAGGCCGCGCAGGTGACCGCCATCCAGAAGAAGCCCGTCTCCGTCCCTCCGCCGAAGACGCCGACCATCCACGCGGCACACTCGACGAGCAGCGTCCCGAAGAGGAAATTGGTGGCGAGGGCGCACTTGTAGTTCGTGTCCCGCCCGCGCATGGAAGAGACGTTCACGATCAGCGCGATGATGATCGCCGCGACCGGGATGATGGCCATCCAGGCGTAGCGCGCGTCGAGAATGGCGAGCGGTGCCGTCACGGCGCGAAGGCCTCGATGAATGCGACTTCGATCGCGAGTTGCTCCTGGACGTTGCGTCCGAAATTCTCCCGGAGTCCGCCGATGGCTCCGCTGCGAAGGAGGACCTCCGGCGTCGGGTAGCGGCGCGCGAGGCCGGCTGTGACTTCCGAAAAGCCGGGCAGGTCGAGATGGCCGGCGCCGTGCTGCTGGCGGAGGACGTCGGCCCACCAGGACTCGATCGTGTCGAGCAGCACGCTCCGCTCGTTGCGGTAACGCGCTTCGGCGAGCGCCTTGAAGTAATCCTCGCGATCATCGATCCAGCCGCCATCCACGCCGCTGGATTCCTTGTATCGCTTTTCCTCCGCCTTGAAGGCGGCCTCGGTCCCGGCGGTGACGGCCTCCTTGGCCTCCGCGAGGAGCGCCTGGAAATCCCGCACGAGGCGGAGCGTCTGCGGGAAATCGGGGCGCTCCGACGCGGAAAATTCCCGGAGGAGATCCGCGAGGCGCTGCTGGCGGGGCGTCAGCCCGCGGAGTGGACCCGGCTTGAGAGGGATCTCGATGCAGCGGGAGAGAATCGTCTCCAGCAACTGCTCGGGAAGTGCGCTGGCGAGGATGATGTGGGAATTACCCGGCGGTTCCTCGAGTGTTTTCAGGAAGGCATTGGCCGCCTGCTCCACGAGCCGGTCCGCGTCGAAAACGATTGCGACCTTTCTTCCGCCGCGCAGCGAGCGCATTTGCAGTTCGCGCTCGAGTTCGCGGATCTGCTCGATGGTGATCCGGCGCGATTTTGACTCGGGTTCGAAGACGTGGACATCCGGGTGCTTGAGCGGTGCATCCGCGCACCCGGTCAGGATCCCCGCGAGGCCCGCGGCCACTTCGCGGCAGCCGCTGCCTTCCGGGCCGGTGACGAGGTAGGCGTGCGCGAGGCGGTCGTTCGCGCGGGCTTTTTGGAGAAGGGTAAGGGCTTCGTCGGCGGTGAAGGCCATGGGAGGGCAACTACATGCGGAATCACCGCGGCAGCCGCCAAGAGAAAATCGCGATTTTTGCGACGGGGCGACCGCGCCCTAGTCCTTGGTCACCACGATGGGACCGTCGTCATTCCGCGCCTTGCCGGCGGGCTTCTCCACCTTCGCCAGCCGGGTCTGGTTCCTCCGGGCGTCGACGACAAAGGTGTTGTTCTCGCCGTAGCGGGCCCACGGTCCCTGCGCCACGTCCGGGTACTCGACGAATTTCCAATCCACCACATCGGTGCTCGCCATCCCGAGGTAGTCGCGCACGGCCGGCGAGACATCGAGTCCCGCGCCACGGTTGAGGTTCCACTGGGGCCGCTCATTGCCGAAGACGTACTGCCAGTGGTCCGTGCGGAACGGGCCGCAGTCCGACCACTGCGCGTAGCAGACCTTGCTGCCCTTGCGAATCATGATCCAGCGATCGCGGCAGACGGACTTGCCTTCCTCCTCGAAAATGTCCTTGAACCACGGGATGACCTTCCGGGCCTCGGGCTTGTGACGTCCGCCGGAGACGTCATTGTAGGGCAGCGCGAAATAGAAAGGGTTCTGCCGGGGGATAAAATTGACCGGAATCGTGCCGCCCTCGGGCAGGCGACGCCTGCCGCTGGCGCTCGGGTTGTCATAGCCGCCGAAGGTCTTCCACCAATAGAGATCCCACGAACTGGAGAAATTGTGCACCGGGTTGTTCTGCGCGGCCTGTTCGCCGACCCAGAAGGTGGTCGTCACGATGTTCAGCTTCCACGGGTAAAGGCTGCGGCTTCCGTCCCGGTTCGAATCCGTCGGCACGATCACCTGCGGCTCGAGCTTCAGGATGGACTCCTCGCGAAGCTTCATCGCGTAGCGCGCGAAATCCACGCTGCTCTGGTAGGGGGACTGGGCCGACGCCCAGAATCCCAGGGCCGGAAGCAACCCGGAAAGCAGGGCGATGGCTTTGATAAAATTCATTCGAGGGTTGGCGGACGCTAAAGGCGGGGCAACCGATCGCAAGCGGGAATTTCCCGCTGAAATGGATAACGGACGTGACATGGACTGACGTTTGCGGACAGAGAGGAAGCAATGTTCCTGCCTGATCCGGACCCAATCCGAGGGCAGACCCGACTCGGCTCCTAATTTTCCCGCTCAACCACGACTTGAACAATTCACCCGCACACAGCGTCCAAAAGCCGCCCGCCCATGCAACACCGCAACGCTCCCGACCTGCCAGCCGCACCGTTTGACTGGCAGGCGCGCACCCGGCTGGTCTTCGGCCCGGGCACCCTCGGGCGGGTCGGCTCCATCGCCGCGGAAATCGGGGGCCGGCGCGCGTTCATCGTGACCGATCGCGGCATCGTCGCCGCCGGGCACGCCGGCCACGCGGCCGAATCCCTGGAAAAGGCGGGCCTCTCCGCGGTCCTCTACGACGGCGTCGGGGAGAACCCCACGAC
>JBEBGK010000726.1:0-2695 GCA_040081515.1 Chthoniobacteraceae bacterium | reverse complement strand
TTGGCGCAGTGGGTGTGCCGTTTGAAAAATATGCCGCCGCCGGCGAAGCGTGGACGCCCGGGGCGGAACTGAAAGGACGCTGGCAGGCGCGCGTCGGAACTGTTGCTTCCGCCGATGGCACCGAGACGCTGGACCTCGCGATGACTGCGGAAGTCTTTGGAATTCCTGCCGCGCAAGTGTCGGCGGAGCGGAGCGGGCGTTCCGTTCGCCGCTTCATCGTGCGATTTGACGGGAGCAAGGAGAAGGGAAACGCCCGTGCGCGTGGCGGGGATCTTTTCTCGAGGGTGACCACGAATCTCCGCGCGATGGCGGGCGAGCCGAAGAGTAAGTCGGCCGGCGGGGAGATGACCTTTTGCCACGAGGCCGCAATGATCGTCGCACGGCGGGGCAGGGGGCAGGAAGTCGTGGTGGAGTTCACGCCAGCGCGGTGATTTCCATGGCCCGCGGACCCGGCTTCCGGTTGGCGGTTGTCGCCGGCGCGATGGCCGGCATGGCCTTCGCGCAGCGTGCGGCGGTCGCGGATTTTCCGGCGTCGGATGCACTGAAGAGCGCCGCGACGTGGGACAGCCCGGGATTCCTTGCGGGCTGGAACGGCCCTCCGGCGGACAGCGGAGAGGAGCACCGTGTGTATCGGGGGCGGTGTCAGATTTTCGGGCATCCCGCGCAGTCCGTGACGGGGCTTTTTGAGGGAGGCCGCCTGACGGGCATCACGATCGTGGTGCTCGATGCGGGCGCGTGGTTCGGATTCGTGCCTCATACGGAGGCGAAGAAGGTTGCAGCCACGAAGGGGCCGCAGTTCGCCGCGCTTTACAAACAGACGGCGGCGGACATCGAGCGCGGCCTCGCGGGTCTCGCCGGTGGCGCGGGCCGTAAGGTTCCCTTTGTGGAGAAAGGGCTGCTCAAGCACGAGGTGCTGCTTTTCCATCCCGGCGACCTCTGGGTGCGGCTGACCACGCGTGAGAATCAGCTCGTGAAGCTGACGATCACGCGGCTCGAGGCGGACGCGGTGAGCCCTCTCAGCGCGCTGCGGCGGACGGGGAAAAAGAACGAACAGCCCCTCCAGTTTGCCTCGCGGGTGCGGAGCGTTCCGAATGGCGACCGGCTGCTGGAAGGCGTGCCCGTTTTCGTCCAAGGCGATCGCGCATACTGCGGCATCGCGACGCTTGCGATGGCGATGCAATACCTCGGCCTGCGGCTCGACACGGAGGATTATGCGGGGCCGGCGGGCATCCGCTTTGGCAGCACCTACCACTCCACCATCCGCGAGGCATACGAGGCGGCCGCGGAGGTCGCAAAGCTCCGGCTGCCGCGGACGACGCAGTTTGAGTTCGAGCGCGCGCGTGCGTCGATTGACGCGGGGTATCCGGTCGTGGTGTTCCGGCGATGGAGCCAGGAGAGGGATTTCCTGCACAGCGCTTTCGCACAGCGGTTCCTGAATGACCCGGCAGCGACGCTCCCCAAGGCGGACCTGAACGACCGGAAATCGTGGCCGACAAAGGACGACTTTGCGCATTCGTCGATCATCACCGGCTACAATGCTCCGCGAAGGGAGATCATCTTCACCGAGAGCTGGAGCGAAGGCGCGAGGAACCGCCGCATGCGGATCGAGGAAATGGAGGGCACGGTTTACATGGCTTACTACCCGCGGCTGTGAAGTGCGCGCTCCGAGTGGTGGTGGCGTCTGCGCTCTGCCTGGCGTCGCAGATATGCGCGACCGGTGCGAAGATGCGTGAGTGGACCGACCGGACGGGGCGGAAATTTGAGGCGGGGATCATCGCGAACGATGCGCTGCGGGTGACATTCGTCCTGCCCGGCGGTGGAAAGGCCGCCGTTCCGATCGCGCAGTTGAGCGCGGCGGATGCGGCCTTTGTCGGATCATGGCGCGGGATGCACCCGGAGGCACCGCTCGTGGATGCGGAGAAACTGGCTCCGTGGCCGGCTGGCGCGACCGCGTCGAGTATCGAGATCCGGCTGATCTCCGAGGATCCGAAGGCGGGCGCCTATGTTTACGAGGGCGTTCACTTCATCGTGCAGTCGGACGTGAAGCTTCCGCTAGGCGTGGTGACGGACCTGAGCGCGGCCTTCGAGGCAACTCGTTCCGCGCTCATGGCGCTGCCGTTCGGGCTCCACGCTGGCGGCGAGGCTGGCAAATACCGGGTATTCCTTTTCTCCACAGCCGAGGGCTACGGACGTGCCGGTGGTGGAAGCGCGAGCGGCGGCTACTACGACGGGCGCACCGATCGCATGCTCATCCTGCTGCCGAATCTCGGCATCCGTGCCGGCGCGGACGGGCGGAACTTCGACTACCGCAAGAACCTCTTCGTGCTGAAGCATGAGGTCGTGCATCAACTCCTCCGGCACTGGCGCGGACTGCTTCCCATGTGGTTCAACGAAGGGCTCGCCGAGGTGATGGCAGCGACGCCGTATGCGCAGGGAAGGTACACCTTCTCGGCCCTCGACACCGCCATGGGCGCCTATGTGAAAAAATGGCGGAGCCCCGGCGACGCACAGCCGCTCGCGATCACTCCGCCCGGGGATCTGATTTCGCTTTCGCTCGCGACGTGGGATGCGCGGGTCGGCGCGCAGAACGCCTACGAGCTGTATAATTCCGCCGCGCTTTTCACCTATTTCCTGCTGAGGCATGAGGGAGCGGGCGACGGGCGGCGCGTCGCGTCCTTTCTCGATGCGCTGAGGA
>JBEBGK010000725.1:0-2700 GCA_040081515.1 Chthoniobacteraceae bacterium | reverse complement strand
CGCTGGGGCGGGATTGCGGGTCCGGGGAAAAAGCCGCCTCGAAAAGGGCGAACACTTCCGGAGGCATGGCCTCGGCCGGCGGCGCGTAAGGCGGAGGGCGGAAGCCCGGGACCGGCCTGGCTCGCGAATAAGTGAAGTGATGCCGCCCGATCGCCCATTCCAGGGTCCACTGATCGTCCGCCTTCGAGACATCGATTGGTGCTCCTGCGTACGGATGACGTCCCATCGCGAGGAGATGAAAAAGCAGCACCGCGAGCCCGAACCGATCGTGTTCCAACCCACGCGGCGCCCTCGCGAAATCAACCCCTTGAAGCTCGGGTGGCGTCCAGATCGGTGTCCCCACCTGGCAGCCGAACACGCGGCCGCCCGGCCCCGTCACCTGATACGAATCGCAGTCGATGAGCCCCACCAGTCCTTCGCGGCTCACGAATACATTGCCCTCGTTCACATCGGCCATCAGCACTCCGTTTTCGTGGAGCGTCTCGAAGGCGGCGGCCAGATTCCGTGCGACGTGCAGGAGAAAAATCCATGTCGCCCGCGGGAAATGCGTTCTGCGATCCTTGGGCCGGTAAAGCTGGTGAATCGGCCGCGAGTCGAGCCGCTGCATCAGGAAACCGGCCACGCGTCCGGTCTGGCGATCCATCACGAGCCGCTCCGGCCAGGCGGCGATGGCACGGAGCGCGGGTGATTTCTGCGCGGCCTGGAAGCGCAGCTTCTCCACCTGCATCGGCCCCGGCGGATGCTTGTAGAGTTTTGCAACCAGGCGGTCGTCCCCGGCGACGGTGAAGATGCGCCCTTCGCCGGCCTCGGCTATTTTCCTGCCGAGGTGAACCGCTCCGCCCGCATCATCGCGCAGGTTCATTTGGCGGGCTGGCCGGCTCCTGCCAGCAGGCGAGGACCAGCGTCTTGTCGTCGTCGGTCCGCTGGTTGACGGGCGGCGAATCCAGAAAGACCGCCATGTTCGCGCTCAGCGATTCCGCGTCCGCGCTGCCACGAAGCGGCTCGAGCAGCCGCTGGAAAAATGGCTGATGCACCTTGCGCGCCGCGAAATTCAGAGCCAGCGACTGGATGCCGTCGGTAAATCCCGCGACGGCGAGCAGCGGTCCGGTCCGGCTTTCAAACGCGAGGTGCCCGGCGGCGTCGCCGGATGTCACGAACTTCGTCTGGTTTGCGTATTCACCCGTGTAGGGCCAGGTCGCATGGGCGAGGCCCTCCGGCGTTTGCACGACCCATGCGCCGTCGCCGACCTGCGCGAAAATCCCGCCCTCCCTCCACACGATCGCCACCAGCGCCGTGGATGCGAGCCCCTCCGGGTTGCAGCCCGTTTCCGCGCTCACGCATTCCTCGAGATGACGTCGCGCGCCTTCAAACCATGCGAGCACGTCCTCGCGTTTCAGCGTCTTGAAATCAGATGCCCGCGCCTCCGCGGCCGCGCTGAGGAATTGCACGATCGTCCTCGATCCGACGTCCGAATATTTCGCCGAGCCCGCGCCGTCGGCGATCGCGATCACCAGGCCCGGTCCGTCGGGTGACTCGATGCGGCGCATCTCGATTGCATCCTGGCACGGCTTGCCGGTTGCGATGTGGCTCGTTCCGCGAACGCACGCTTCGACGACCTTCCACATCGTCGGTCGCTACGCGGTGATCGCGATGCAGTCCGGTTTCGGCAGTTCGAGGCGGTCGCCGGGGCTCGATGCCGAGACAATCTTCTGCGAAGCGGAAAGCCACGCGAACAGATCGCGGAACCGGAGCCCGTCGAGTGAATACGTCGGCCGCTCCCCGGACAATTCCGCGAGGCGCGCCTGATCCGCCCCCTGGACGCCGACGGCGAAGAAGAGAAACGAGCTGTTCCGTTCGCCCTCGCGAAGCTGGTCGATCGCCTGCTGCCAGCGCGGCGTCTCGCGGTCGGACGGCGCGCCATCGGTGATCAGGAACACCCACGGCCGGAAGAGCGGAAGGCCGTGCATGCGCAGCTCGTCCTTGTGCGACTTGAGCATGGAGAGGCCCGTGACGATCGCCTCCGCCATCGGTGTGTTGCCGCCCGCGGTCAGTTGCGGGACCGTGAAACTCGGGGCGCTGACGAACGAGGAAACCGTCTGCACCGTCCCGCCAAACGTGACAAGGGCCACTTCGACCCTGCGCGACGCGAGCGGATCCTCCGCCAGTTCATTCCGGTAATGCTCGAGCCCGGCCTGCAGTTCCGACAGCGCCTTCCCCGCCATCGAGCCCGAGACATCCAGCAACAGGAGCGATGGACAGCGCGGATCGGGGTTCTCGGCAAAGTCGGTGGCGTCGAGTTGAAAAGGCGTCTGGTCCATGAGCGGGAATTGGTGGCCGCAATTATGGACCATGGTAACCGTTTTTCAACAGGCATGAGTTCATCCACCGTGAAACGGCGGATGAATTCAGACTCGCCCCGCGGGATTCGCGTCCGGCTCCCGTTACGGACGGATGAAGTACCGGCCGGTCGTCGGATCCTCGACTACCGAGCCACGCGGGACACCACCGACGTTGATCAAATTGTAGGGCCGGTAGGGACTCTCGACCACATTGCGGCCGGCAGAGCGACCGTAGGGGAGCCTTTGGCCGCGGTAGTAACCGCGGTCATCCGCACGGCCAATGAGATGCCCCGCGAGCGCTCCGGTGCCTGCGCCCAGAATCGCACCAGCGGCAATGTTGCGCCCCTTGCCGCCTCCGAGC
>JBEBGK010000724.1:0-2702 GCA_040081515.1 Chthoniobacteraceae bacterium | reverse complement strand
CAAAGTAGCTGCGGCTTCAGCCGCACCGCCCACCACTGATTCGGCTAAAGCCGAAGCCACTTTTTCACCACCCCATGCCCCGCCTCTTCACCATCCTCCTCACCCTCACCACCGCCTCCATCCACGCGCGTGAGTTCTACGTCAGCCAGCATCATCCCCGGGCGGCAGACACGAGCGCTGGCACGCGGGAGGATCCTTTGAAGACGATCTCGGCGGCGGCGAAAATCGCGCAGGCGGGGGACACGGTGGTCGTCGCGGCGGGTATCTATCGGGAATCGGTGACGCTGACCAACTCGGGCGCGGCGGGAAAACCCATCGTGTTTCGTAGTGAGGAACCGCGCAAGGCCGTGCTGTGCGGCTCGGAGGTGCTCACGCAGTGGCAGGCCGCAGGGCCGGGGGTATGGGTGACGACGGTGCCGGTCATCCGCAAGAACGAGAGCGCCCTGCCGCACTCGGGGCGCGGGGGCGAGTGGGTGTTCATCAACGGTTCGCCGCTGTTGTATTCCGAGCCGGGGCAGACGCAGATGCCGGGCACCTTCCGCCTCGATCACGCAGCGGGGAAGCTTTTCGTTGCTCCTGAGGAAGGCGTGTCGTTGACGGGCGTGACCGTCGAATATGCGCAGCGGGAGGGACTCTTCTGGCCGGACAAACCGCTCGATGACATCCATCTCATCGGTTTCACCCTGCGGCACAATGCGATCTGGTTTCGCGGCAAGCATGCCATCCTCATGCAGGGGCGGCGCTGGCACGTGGAGGACAATCACATCCTCTGGTCCACCTATTCTGGCCTCGGCATGAAGCACACCAGCCAGGGCGTGGTGCGCGGCAATCTCATCGAGTGGTGCGGCGAGGGCGGCATGGTGGGCGGCTGGAACACCGGGATCACCATCGAGAACAACCGCGTGCAATACTGCAACTGGCGGCGCAACGACCCGTCGTCCATGGGCGTGGGCGGATCGAAGTGGGCCTTCACTTACGACTCCGTGGTGCGCGGCAATCATTTCGCCTTCAATCAAGGCTCCGGCATCTGGTTTGACTGGGGGAACTGCAACAACGTCATCGAGCACAACGTGTCGCATGACAACTCGGCCTGGGGCCTCTTCTCCGAGTGCAATTGGGACGAGAACTTCTTCGACAACGTCACCTACAACAACGCCTACGGTCTCGTCATCGCCGAGTCGCCGGGCAGCGTCGGCAGGCGGAATGGCGTCTTCAACAACGAGATCGGCGGCTTCATGCGCGGCGTTTTCAATCGCAGCAACGGCGCGGGCTACACCGCCGATGCCGAGAAGAAAATGCGCGAGGGCTTGCGACGCATCCCCGACCTCAGCCCCATCGCCACCGAGCGC
This sequence comes from Chthoniobacteraceae bacterium, assembly GCA_040081515.1. Classification (GTDB taxonomy): domain Bacteria; phylum Verrucomicrobiota; class Verrucomicrobiia; order Chthoniobacterales; family Chthoniobacteraceae; genus SXWH01. The sequence goes on along the minus strand of JBEBGK010000724.1, from coordinate 1,353 downwards.
ATCATGAGCGGCTGGCTGAAGTATCAAGGCGCCGTGCCTGCCTTCATGAGCAACAACAGCGTGCTGTGGGAGAATCTGTTCTTTGACAATGAGACGACTCTCTGGGAAGGCCGCGACTACGGCACGCCGGGACCGAAAGATGCCTTCATCAACAACCTGTCCGACCACAATCTCTTCTCGGTGCCACCGAAGTGCGAGGTGCGCGGTGCTCCCGCGCTGATGCGGCATCCTGCCGGTGAATATGCCACGCTCACCGGCTGGCAGAAGGTCTCGCGCCGCGATGCGCACTCGCACTCCATCGACATCCGCAGCGCGAAGAACCTGCCCGTCTGGGCCGAGTCGAAACGCCCGCTGTGGGACCTGCCTATGCAGCGCCGCGCCGAAGTCCACACCCTCGGCCTTGTCGATGGTCCCGTCGCCTGCATCGCTCACGGGCGTGTGTTTCGCTCCGCCAAAAGTGAGCCGCTCGCGGTGACCGATCCTCAGGTGAAAGCCACATTCCTCGATGTGGACGGCGAAAGGACTCTCATGCTCTGGACCAGCCATCCCATGGCACGGCGCTACGTGCGCCTCGCTCTCGAACAGGATGAAATCAGCGTCGAAGACGCCTACCTGCGCACGACGAAACGCGCACTGCCTGGGCGCACGCTCGACCTCGTCGTCACCTGGCTGCCGGTTTATCTCAAAGGCATCACCGGCACCGTGCGGCAGGCACCGGCGGCCACACTCCAGGTCAGCCCTTTCAATCCACCGGACACTCCGATCCGTCTCACCGCCTCCCTGCCGAATGACACTGGCATCGAGCAGCCACTCACCACCGCATTCAGCGTCTCGCCCGGATTCACCCTCAAAGCCGCCAGCACACCCGCCACCATCGCCGCCCACACCACCGCCGAGATTCATGCCGAGCTCATCCCCGATGGCAACCAGCGGCGCGGCTCCGCCAACGTGCGCCTCATCGCCACCGTCGGCAGCCAGTCCATCAGCCGCATCACCCTTTTCTCCATCGGCGAATCTGGCGGCACTTTGCCCGCTCATCACGGCGACATCCAGATCGACGGCCGACTCGACGACTGGCCCGACATCAAGGCCGAAAAACCACCGCTCGCCCTCATCGGCGATGCCGATCAGTTCGTGGTCGGTAAACGCGAGGCCTGGCAGGGCCGCGATGACCTCAGTGGCAAAGTTTTCGCCAACTGGACGGCCGATGCGCTGCACCTCGCCGTCATCGTCACCGACGACCGCGTCCTCGGCCTGCCCGCCCCCGCAAACCCGTGGAACGGCGACTGCGCCGAGATTTTCATCGATGGCCGCAGCGGCGACATGCTCTGGCAGACCCCGCCCACGGAAGGC
>JBEBGK010000053.1:0-10296 GCA_040081515.1 Chthoniobacteraceae bacterium | reverse complement strand
GCAGCATCCTAGGCGAGGACGGCAAACCTTTCAAAACCCGCAGCGGTGACACCGTGAAACTCGCCGACCTGCTCGATGAAGCCGTGGATCGCGCGGCGAAAGTGATCACGGAGAAAAATCCCGACATGCCCGAAGCCGAGCGCAACGAGATCGCGAAGATCATCGGCCTCGGTGCCGTGAGGTACGCCGACCTGCTCCCGAACCGGCAGGGCGACTACGTTTTCTCCTGGGAGAAAATGCTCAGCTTCCAGGGCAACACCGCGCCATACCTGCAATACAGCTACGTCCGCATCCGCTCGATCTTCCGCAGGGCGGAGGCAGGAGGCAGGAGTCAGGGAACAGGAGTCAGCTTCACCGAACCGGCCGAACTCGCGCTTGCAAAGAAGGCCGCGCAATTCGGCGAGATCCTCCCGACGATCCTCGACGACTACCGCCCGAATCTCCTCTGCAATTACCTCTACGAACTCGCCGGCGCATTCCACTCTTTCTTTGAGAGCTGTCCCGTTCTGAAGGCCGAGGAATCCATCCGTAATTCCCGCCTCCTCCTCTGCGACACCACCGCCCGCGTGCTCGCCAAAGGACTCAGTCTTCTTGGTATCGGTGTTCCTGAGCGGATGTAGTCGTGTCCGCCGGGTTGCGCGGGCCCGGGCTTTTTGCAAACATGAACGCCATGAAACGTCTCTGGGAGGATTTCATCGTCACCGGTTTTGGCACCGCCACGAGTTACGCGACTGCGTTCATCATGTGGATCATCCAGGAGAAATTTGATTTCGCCTTATACTCGCTCACGCTGAATTTCATCATCCCCGCCGGGGCGATCCTCTGTGGCGTCCTCGGCGCGACGGGCTACTACTTCGGCTCGAAACTCTTCGGCCACCGACCCTCCAGGTTCCTGCTCGTCACCATCGTCCTCGTCGCGGCCAGCACTTACTTCCTGATCTACTGGATGGAGTACTACAACCACGAGGAGGCCGGCTTTCGCCTGCGGAATCACATGGAATTCTCCGAGTATCTCGATCATCGGTTGCGGAATACGGCGCTGCGAAGTTACGGTCACGGCGACTCCGCCTCGAAGCCCTCAACGCTTGGCGACTGGGGCTACGCTTACGGACTCCTTCAAGTCGCCGGCTTCTCACTCGGTGGTTTCGCAGTCTTCGGATTCCTTCGAGCGCAGCCGTATTGCGAACGATGTGCGCGCTATCTGGTCGGGAAAAGGATGCAGTCCCGCATCCATGCCACACCTGAAGACATCCAGCCCGTTGCCGCCGAAATCGGCCGCCTGCTCGAAGCCGGCGAATTCCCCGCCGCGATCGCCTTTCACGCCGGACTGCCGGGCCGGAAGCCCAAGGATGTCGGCGCGAAGAAGGGGTGGTTTGTGACGCGATTCCACACGCGCCGTTGCGCGACATGCGCAAACCGTTTCTTGGAATTCAAGGCGTTCGCTTGGAACGGCCAGCAGGAGAAACCGATCACCGAATGGAAGACGTTTACGGAGGTGCCAGTGGAGATAGGCTGATGAGGCTCTCGCGACGTTTTGAATCGGGGAACACACCAACTTCATTCTCTCCATGGCCTGGCGCTTCCACGAACACATCGTCCGCGGCGAACTTGACAACACCGTGCGCGGCCGTGTCACCGGCCGCATCTGGCTCGCAGACGTCGCCGAGCCGATGACCCTCGACCTCCGGGGCGATTGCGCTCCCGACCTTGCGGGCTGCAAGCTCACGTTCGAGAATCCGAATCCCGTCCCCTTCACCGACTCCCCGCCGAGCCTCGATCAGCGCGGATGGGTCGGCGACATCACCGCGTCGCAGAAGCTGAAGGTCTTCGACCTGCCCATCGAGCAAGCCCTCGCGCTCATCCACAGCGGCAAGGAGGCGACGTGGCATTGGGCGAACGCGCTCTATCTCGAATGGCACAGCACGGTGAACGGCGGCATCACCATCCAGACCGCCGAATTCAAGCTCACCACATCCGCTCCGGCCTGGACGCTGACGCCCGAGGAATACAAGGCCAGCAAGGACGCCAGCAGCCGCGAGTTCATCGAGTGGTCCAAGGCCGAGTTCGGCTGGACCGACGACGACCTTCGCGCGGTGGAAAACGGCGACACCTTAGCCGAGAACGAGGGCGAGGAGTGGAGAGTTTCCAACGACGACGGAGAAAAAGCGGACCCAATCTAATTTTGACAGCGCCTCCGGCGCGAAGAGTAACACGCTCAAAACGTCAGGTCCGTGCCGAGGCATTTTTGCCGGCAAAGTACGCCGCGAAGCGTCCGAAGCACCGTGCAGCGCCCGTGGGGGAGAACTGTAACTCAGCTTTTTTAGGCGAGGGGGAGCGCGGCGACAAAGCGACGCATTCCCAAGGAAATCAGGGCGCAACCGGATTCGATTGCTCAAGCATCGCCGTCGCTGCCAATGGTGTCTGTAGGGCAACCCTGCAATGCCGCTTGGGCGGTGGCGTGCTCGTCGGGAGTCGTTGGTTGCTTCCAGACGTAGGTCACCCCCTGCTCATCATCGCGACGAAAGATGCCCGGTGCAGTGTCGCGACAAAGATCGCAATCAATGCAGGTTTCATCAACGTAGAATGGGCCTGGGACGTTCTTGGGTGTTTTGAGAGTTCGGTCAGCCATGTGGGTTGTAGTTTCGCCGCAAGGGTGGCACGCACCGGATGTTGCGGGAAATTCATAAGCCGTATAGACTGATGCCAGTTGTGAATCAGTATCTGGCCACTGTTCCGTTCGATCTCTACGAGCTGCACTTGCTTCAACTGCTCGCAAGGCATGGGTCATTCACGCGCGCAGCGAGCGAGGCGGGGGTCACGCAGAGTGCAATCACCCGACAGGTGCAGGGCGTCGAATCGCGGCTTGGCGTTGCGCTGTTCGAGCGCACCACACGCCGCGTCGCAGTCACTCCGGCGGGGAAGTTTCTGCTGCACGAAGGCGCGAGGGTCATCGGGGATCTCGACGCTTTGCTCGTCCGGGTGCGGAAGCAGTTCACCGATGCCCCTAAGGAAATTCGCGTCGGCGTCTCGCAGACGATCGGCTTTTCCTACCTCCCGGGTCTTTTCGCCGCGCAGCGCAAGCGCCGCCCCGAGGTCCATCTCCAGGTTGTCCACCAGCCGAGCCGCGTGCTTTTTGCGCGGCTCGACGCGAATGAAATCGATCTCGCCATCCTGTGCCCTCCTCGACGGCTCCCGCCCTCGGTCCGCGTCACCCATCGCTTCGAAGACGCCTTCGCCCTCATCGTTCCCCCAGGCATCACTCCGCCCACAGCGCGTCCGTCCCTGCAGCCCGCACGCTGGGCCGAATGGCTTCGCGCGCAGGAATGGCTGCTCATTCACGACGCCTCGAATACAGGTACACGCCTCCGTGCGTGGCTGCGTCAACGCGGCTGGCTTACGCCGCAAGCCACGCAACTCGACAGCTTCGACCTTATCATCAATCTCGTGGCACTCGGACAAGGCGTGAGCGTTGTGCCGCAACGTGCGCTCGCTCTTTATGTCCGCCGTCGGAAAGTGCAACGCTTCGAGACGCGCGAAAAATTTACACGCCAAATCGTTGTCCTCACCCGTCGCAATCCGAAGCCGCCCGCCCACGTCGCTGAATTCGTGGAGAACATCCTGTTCTGACTCAAGTTGCTGACTACTTTGCCATCAAGCGCGCGAGGGCGTCGGCGATGGCGGTGAGGGCTTCGGCTTTGGGCAGGGTGACGGTCAGGCGTGGGCGGCCGTCGTCGCCGGTTTCCACGCATTCGCTGAGGCGTTCACGGAGTGCGGCGGCAGCGGCGGGGTTGGTTTCGCCGGCGGTCGGGATGAGCTGAATGCGGCGCTTCATCGCGCCCGCCTGCGGTGCCTTTTGGTCTTCGATGTGGGCGATCATTGGCACGTCGAGAAGGTCCACTGCCTCCTTGTCCGCGACGGCTTCCACGAGCTTTTTCCGTTTGGGTGTCGGCGATGCGAAGTCCTGATGCGGGACGGTGAAACCTTTCTCGCTGGGCAGGAATACCGTGAACGGCAGGAAGGGGCTGGCGCGGAGAAGTTGTTTCGGCTCGTCGGCGCGCATGGGGGCCATTTGGCACACGGGTGAGGCGGATTCAAGCGCCAGCCCGGGGCTCAAAACGGCAGCGGGAACCTCCTGCTGAAAACGAATGGAGGGACAGCGGAGGAACGGACGGACTAACTATACCGTGCGGACGCCGACGGTGAGGAGCACGTTGGCCCAGAGCGCCTGGTCGGCGGTCTGGATGGTGAGCACGTGGTCGGGGGATTCGACGGCCTTGTAGAAGTCCCACTTGGAGATCGGCTCGATGGTCACAGTGGCGCCGGCTTCGGCTGCGATGGCGCGCAGTTCTTTCCATACGGGCGGTTCGCCGTACTTGGCGTAGGGATCATCGGGTGGGATGCCCATGGTATTGATCGCGTCAAAGGGCAGCACGCTCATGAGCGCGCGCAGGACTTGCGCGACGGTCGGCACGCCGGGGATGAGTTGCAGGGAGACTTGCTCGGCATTCGGCCCCTTCTTCGTCGAGGCCGGGTAATTGCCGTCGGCGATTAGGATTTTTGCGTGGTGCCCGCAGCGCGCGGCGATGCGGAGGATGTCGGGATGGAGGAGCGGGGTGAGGAGCATGGCAGTGGATACTTGTCAGTTTTCAGGGTGTCGGTGGACCGTGGAGTTTCGCAATCAGCCGATGACCTCGCGAAAACTCTCGATTGTTTGCTGCGCTGCCGTGTCTGAATCGGGCAACGGAACAATCTCTGCGGAGAGGTAGCCGGAGTAACCGATGTCCCGAAGGGCGTCCGCAATCGGGGCGATCGCGGTGTGTCCCAGCCCGATGGCGCGGCGGTTCGAGTCGGCGAAATGGATGTGCCCCACGAGCGGTCCCGCCTCGCGCAGCGCCGCGGCGATGTCGGCCTCCTCGATGTTCATGTGGAAGAGATCGGAGAGGATGTGGACGTTCGAGGTCCTCAGCGTGCGCAGCCACGCGGCGGTATCCGCAGTGCGGTTGAAAAGGTTCGTTTCGTAGCGGTTCAACGGCTCGTAGAGCAGGAAGGTGCCGTGACGCGCCGCGTGCTCGCCGAGGTCGTCGAGCGCCTCCCCGAGCCACGTCGCCGCTTTCTCCCGCGTGACGCTCCCTTCCCAGCGTCCCTGCATCGAGCCGATGATGGCCGGAGCGCCGAAGCCGCCGGCCAGATCGACGATTGCGCGGATGAATTCCCGGGCCTGTTCGCGGATCGCGGCGTCGGGGTGGGTGAGTGTCCACTTGTGGATCAGCCAACCGCCGCCGGTGCCGACCGCGGCGACCTTCAGACGGTGATGGTCGAGGAGTCCCTGGAGTTCGGCGATGTCGATCGCATTGGCTGCGGGCGGAAAAATCTCCACCGCGTCGAAGCCGAGCGCCGCGGCGCGGGCGCACCCGTCGGCGAGCCCGTCCCAATAGACGAAGGGGCCGCCCTTTGCCTGCGGAACGAGGGAGATGGTGATGGCGGATTTCATGGGCGGTAATTCGATTCCCAGCGCTCGGGGATGCCTTTGTGCAAAGCAGGCACGGAGGGCCGGGGCGCTTCTGCTTTATCCGACAAACAACGGCTTCAGGTGCCGCGCGTAGATGTTCTCGGTCACGTTCTTCGCGACGATGGCTTCATTGGCCTTCAGCAGGTCGGCGTAGCGGGTGCCGGCTTTGGCCGCGAGCTTGAAGGAGACGTGCAGGAGCTGGCGGATGTTCGCGTTAAACTCGGGATGACCGGGGATGTGCCGGATGGCGTTCGCGAGCTGTGTGCCGCTCCATGCGTTCACAGTCCCGGCGGCGGGGAGGCTGGACTTGTCGATGTCGATGACGCTCGCGTAAGGCGCGCAGAGCTCGTCCACGTGGGCGAGGGCGTAGGCGTAGATTTCCCTCGTAAGCGCGAGCCCGTCACCGCCCGCCTCGGCGAGACCGATCAATTCTTCCAGCCAGGTGGTGCCTGCGGTCTTGATGTGCAGTCCCGCGTCGAATTCCGGCAGCGTGCGACGGATGATCGGGTAGAGCGAAAACTTGTCGCTGCCGCTGTGGACGCTGAGCTTGAGATTCGCGGGCAGGCCGTAGCGGGCGATGGCAAACGCGATCACCGCCAGGTCGTCGTGGAATTCCCGCCCGAACTGCGCGAGGTCGCCGACGTAATCCACGCCCTTGTTGAAGCGCCCGGTGAACTTCGGCGCGATGGTCTGCGCGGGGATCTGCTCGTCGGCGATCGCGGCGAGGATCACGAGCAGTTCCGGCGGGGTCTGCGGCGCGTCGGTTTCATCCATCGAGACCTCGGTGATGAAGCTGTCCGCGCCCTTTTTCGCCGCGATGTGGCGGTAGATTTTCCCAGCATCCTGAACGGCGAGGAGGTATTTGGCGGCGATGCGCTCGATGGCCGCGCGGGTGGTCGTGAATGGCGCTGCGATTTTCGGGATGGAGATCGTGCCGACGAGTTCGGGATGCCGGTCCACAAAGGCCGTCACGTGCGCCGCGGCGGGTGGCTTGCCGATCGAGTCGGCGACGTCGAGCGTGAAGAAGTCCGAGCAGGGGAGAAAACGGTCCACCGTATCGAGACGGATGTGATCGGCATCGACGTGCCATCCCTTTTTCCAGCCGAGCGCGGCGACGGCGGCCTTGGCGGTGTCGAGCACGCTGGATGGCTCCGAGCCGATGAAGGTGTGCTCGCGATTGGACTTGTTCCAGACCGGGACGACCTCGATGCCGTCGCGGGCGATAAGTTCAAAGGCGCGGAGCTGCGCGCGGGCCTGATGGGCGAAGCGATCTCCGACTCCGACGGTGAATTTCTCGAGTTTCAACATGGGGCGGCGAACGTAGCGGGCGCCGAAGGCATCGCGCAATCCCCGGCTGCCGTTTTTGACTACCGGTGGGGCCTGATGCCGACCGCGCTCGCGTAGTGCGCCAGCGCCATGAGCGGCCAGTTGTTCCGGTACATGTCGTACTTGAGATAAAAGACGCGAGGGAACCCGGTGCCGGTGGTGTCGGGTTCCGGCCACGAGCCGTCGGCATTCTGCCTCGCGATGAGGAAGTCGATGCCGCGCCGGATGCACTTGCAGTCGAAGGAGCCGCGGCGTGAGCGATCGGCGGCTGCAAGCAGGCCCATCACCGCCCACGCGGTTTGCGACGGCGTGCTCGGGCCGCGGCCTTTCAAGGTGGGGTCCTCGTAACTGGCGCAGGTTTCGCCCCAGCCTCCGTCCTCGTTCTGGCAGCTCTCCAGCCAGTCGCGGGCGCGGACGATCCACGGCTGGCGCATGTCCTCCCCGATGCACTGGAGCCCACGGAGGATCTGCCACGTGCCGTAAACATAGTTCACGCCCCAGCGTCCGTACCATGAGCCGTCGGCATCCTGGGTGCGGCGGATGAGGGCGATGGCCCGCTTCACGCGCTTGTCATTGTGAGGGAAGCCGATCTTCCCGAGCAATTCGAGCACGCGCCCCGTCAGATCGCTGCACGTCGGATCGAGGATCGCATTGTGGTCGGCAAAAGGCACATCCTCCAGCCAGCGGCGGGTGACGTCCTTGTCGAAGGCTGCCCAACCACCGTCCTTGCACTGGAAGCTCATCAGCCATCGCAGGGCGCGTTGATACACCGGGGACTGGCTGGGACTCACCGGCTGGAGCGGGTCGCCGGTGCGCGGCTTGGTGCGATCGATGCCGAAGTCCGCCTCCGGCTGCGCGGCGCGGAGCGCCATGAGCACCATCATCGTGTCGTCGGTGTCCGGGTAATAGTCGTTGCGATACTCGAATGCCCAGCCGCTGGCCTCGGGATGCGGGTTCTTCACCGCCCAGTCGCCGCGAATGCGGACCTCCTTGGAAAGCAGCCACGCCTCCGCCTTGCGAATCGACTCATGCAGCGGGGACACGCCGCTCTCGACGAGCGCGATCGTCGTGATCGCGGTATCCCACACCGGAGAAAGGCAGGGCTGGATGCGGAAATCGGCGGGGTCGTCCACGAACAGTCCCTCGAAGTCCCGCCGCGCCTTCGCGAGAAGGGGATGATCATTCCGGTAGCCGAGCGCCTTCAGGGCGAGGATGGAATTGAGCATCGCGGGGTAAATCGCTCCGAGCCCGTCGCTTTCCTCCCCGATGTGCGCGACGAGCCAGTCCTCGCATTTGCGCAGCGCGTACTTGCGGAGCGGCTTGACCTGGAACCGCCGGAGGCGCTTCAGGAAGCGATCGCATGCGAGGAAAAAATTTGGCCACGACAGGCGCGGTTTGCGCCAGCGCGGGCGCAGGTCCGCCTGTTCGGAGCCGGCGGGATAGAGTTCGTGCAGCGCGGCCTCGGGCGGAAGGTGCCGCGTGGGCTGGAAATGATTCAGGATCGCCAGCGGGATCAGCATGGCGCGCGTCCATGAGCTGAGCTGGTAGATGTTGAAGAACAGCCAGTGCGGAAAGAGCAGCATCTCCGGGGGTACTGTCGGCAGGTACTTCCAGGGGAATTGTCCAAGCAGCGCGAGGTAGAGCTTGGAGTAGGTGTTCATCCGCGGGATGCCACCGAGACGGAGCGCGGCGGAGCGCGCCTCGTGCATCCAAGGCTGCGAGGGCGAGTGGCCGGCGAGTTTCAGCGCGAAGTAGGCCTTGATGGTCGCGTTGATTTCGCTCGGGCCGCCCTCGTAGATGTTCCATCCGCCATCGGCGAGCTGGCGCCGGCGGATGTGCGCGACGCACTTTTCCTGGAGCACCGGGTCCACTTCATCGGCCCAGTGCATGTAAGCGACGTAATCGCTCACCAGCGTGCTATCGGCCAGCAGTTCGCCGCACCAGTGGCCGTCGTCCCGCTGAAGCCTCAGCAGGTTTGTCTGCGCGCGGAAAATTGCGGTAGCCAGCGGGTCGCGCTCCGTCTGCTGCTGAATATCGCTGATCATCGAAAACGTCTGCTGTCTCCGGAATTCTGCCGGTGTACCCGGGGTCGGTGTCAATTGCTCGCTGTGGCCGCCAGCCCCGCCGTCGTCCCACCCGCTCCGTTTCCATTCTTGCCGGCGCCGGTTTCATGGCCGTTGCCGATGCTCACGCCATTGAAGGCCTCGACTTGCACCTGCTTCGGCTTTGGCTTCGCGCCGAAGTTGAACTTGAGCGTCTTCCAAGTGTCACCCGGTTTCGATTGGAGCCCGAGCGCCGCGGTGGGCTCGTAGCCGCAATTCATCATGCAGTTCTCGCAGCGTGGATCGCGGGCTTCGCCGTTCACGACGCCGACCTTGTCCCAGTTCGTCTTCGAGAGCAGGTCCTGGTAGCTCTTGTAGTGCCCGTCGGTCATCAGGTAGCACGGGCCTTTCCAGCCGCGGATGTTGCGCGTGGGGATGGCCCAGGCCGAACAGGTCAGGTCGCGTTTGCCGGCGAGGAATTCGAGATAGACCGGCGTGCCGAGGATCGGGAAGAGGCGGCCCCATTCCTCGACCTTGGCAAACTTCTCGATCGTCAGCTTGCGCGTGAGGAAGAAATTCTCCGGCGCGATGTTGAGGCGCTTGACCATGTCGGCCTTGGCCGCGTCGTACTCGTAGCCGGGCGCGATGGTGTGGCCGTCCACGTCGAGCGTATTGAGGAAGGCGAATAGGTCCTCGATTTCCTTCACCTCGGTCTCCTTATACACGGTCGTGTTCGTGGCGACCTGGTAGCCGAGAATCTTCGCCATCCGCATCGCGAGCACGGCTTCCTTGAAGACGCCTTCGCGCTCCACGATGAGGTCGTGCGTGCGCTCGAGGCCGTCGAGATGCACGTTCCAATACATCCATTGCGTCGGGGAAATGACGGTCTTCTTCGGGTCCTTCGGGCCCTTCCGGACTTCCTCGGCCTGCGCCGCGGTGATGAGTTCCTCGCTCTGGAGCATCTGCAGGTGCTGCTCCGTGCCTTCGCGGTTCTTCAGGAACTGCGAGGCGAGGTAGTCGCGCATCTTTTTCCGCATCGCCGTGGCGTTCGTGCAGATGTAAACGATGCGTTTCTGCTTCAGCAGCCCCGCGACGAGGTCCTCGATGTGCGGGTAGATGAGGGGCTCGCCTCCGCAGATGCTGACCATCGGCGAATTGCATTCCTGGGCGGCCTCGAGGCAATCGGCCAGGGGCATCACGTCCTTGATGGAGGTCGAGTATTCCCGGATGCGGCCGCAGCCCGTGCAGGTCAGGTTGCAGGTATGGAGCGGCTCGAGCTGCAGTACCATGGCGAACTTCTTCGCCCCCCGTAACTTGTTGCTGATGATGTGTCTGGCGATTCTGGCCGTAAGGGCGAATGGAAAACGCATGTTGGGCGCGGGAGATACACGCCTTGCCGGTGTTCGGCAAGTCCCGAGC
>JBEBGK010000723.1:0-2703 GCA_040081515.1 Chthoniobacteraceae bacterium | reverse complement strand
GTAGCGGAGCAGGGGACTCGCCTCGCGGCCCAGCGGGGTGAGGACGAGTTCGCCGGTCGTGCCGTCGGCGACGGGTGCGCCAGTCGCGGGATCGATGATTTCCGCGAAGTAGGATTCCTCGATGATGTGCAGTGCGTCGGGTTCGCCGGTGCGTTGGAATGCCACCGGGCCGACTTCCGTCATGCCGTAGTGGTCGAGCACTTCCGCGTCGTTCCATGCGGAGGAGATGCGCTCGCGCACGGTGGGCACGCTGCCGCCGGGCTCGCCGGCAACGAAGATTTTCCGCACCGCGGAATCCCGCAGCGATATGCCTTCGCGCGCCGCGACCTCGGCGAGATGCAGCGCGTAGGTCGGCGTACAGAGCAGCACCTGCGCGCGGTGCTGCACGATGCCGCGGATGCGTGCCGCGCTCGAAAGCCCGCCGCCGGGAATGCACAGGCAGCCGTATTTCGCCGCGCCCTCGAACGCCGTCCAGAACCCGAGGAACGGCCCGAACGAAAACGCGAAATACACGCAGTCGCCCGGCGCGATGCCGCACTCGCGGTAGATGCGCGCCCAGTTGCCGAGCATCCAGTCCCAGCTCTCCGGCGTGTCGAGGATGGCGAGCGGCTGCGCGGTCGTCCCGCTCGTCTGGCAGAAGCGCGTGTAGCGTTCTTTGGAGAAAGTGAGGTTCGACCCGAATGGCGGATGCGCCGCGTGGTCCGCGACGATGTCGGCCTTCGTGGTGAAAGGAACGCGCGCGGTGAATTCCTCGACGCTCGCGAAGTCGCCGAGCGCGGCCAGGCGCGACGCATGGAAGCGATTGCCGCGAATCGCAGCGACGAGCGCACGGATTTTTTCGAGGGTGCTCATGCCTGCGTGGTTCTCATCGCCCCGAGATGCAGCGCGACCTGCGTCTCCAGTTCCTCGATCAGTTCCGGCTGCATGAACTGATACTCGTCGGGGATGTGCAGCGCGATGACGCGCTTGCCGTCGAGCACGCCGGGGAAATCCTGCCGGAGCCGGTTGAGATGCGCCTTCTCCATCACGAAAATGATGTCCGCCCAGCGGAGATGGCCTTCGTTGACGACGATGCGCGCCTGCGGCTGCGTGCCTGCGGAGCGCACTTCGTAGCCGGGGATTCCGGAGAAGATATTCTCCGCCGTGAGACTCCGCATCCGGTTCCGGCTGCAGATGAAAAGCAGCTTCGTGGCGAAGGCATCACTGCGGGGCATCCCGCGTGTCAGTGCTTCGCCGCCTGCTCCGCGCCGGGCTTGCCTGCGGGCTTCGGCGGGGGCGCGTCCGGTTTGAAAAGCGCGACCATGCTGCCGCCGACCGCGGCGATCACGATGCCCGCCCAAAACTGCCACTTCACCGCCGCAAGGCCGCCCGTCGGCGGATGCTGCGTCATCGACACGATCGCGTTCACGATCGGCGCGCCTGCGAAGATGATCGACATCACCACGGGGATGTAAGCCGCCTTCGGCTGCGGCGCCGCGCCGAATGCCAGCAGCACCCCGAACGCACCAACCGCGCCCACGATCCCGGCGATGAGCGACCACATCTGGCCGGCCACGGGATACGCCAGGAAATTCGTGTCGCCCGGCTTGCCATTCAGGCGGAGCATGATCAGCGGCGCGATCACCGCCACGAGGAAATAGGCGAAGCCCACGAAGAGAAACGCCTTCCAGCGTCCGTTCGCCATGTCGGCCATGTTGGTCTGCCCGGTGTGCAGGAAGACTCCATAGACGCCCCAGCAGGCGACGGTGAGAAATGCGTAGAGGATCCAGTTCATAGATTTTGGTGGTGGATTCGACATTGCAGCGCGGGACGGATTAGCCGCAAGGCGCCGGTTTGCCCAGCATTCCCGGCGCGAAATGTGCGAGAAGTTCCGCCGGCGCGGGCTGGATCGCTGCGCGAATCGCATCGGCAACCGGCACCGCCGCGAGCTTTCCGGTGGCCTTCTCCACGCTCGCGCAGACCGCCGTCACGCTCCCCCGTGCCACCTCCACGCGCTGCCCGTCCTCGTCTTTCCAAAAGCGGAACCCGTACCGGATGCTGCGCGCCCGGACTTCGACCACGAGCAATTGAATCTCCACGACCTCCTCGAAGCGCAGCGGCTTCAGGAACTCGCACGCCGCGTTCACGCGCGGCCATCCCGTCGTCGTGCCGCTCTCATGCCCGTGAATGCCGAACCCGAGCGAGCGGAAGAAAGCGTGCTCCGTGTTCTCCATCATCCGGAAGAAATTCGCGAAATGCACAATCCCCGCCATGTCGGTCTCGGAAAACTCCACGCGATGGGAGAGGGTGAATTCGTATGGCATCCGGTGCGGGAGGCTACGGCCCTGCGCGCCCGGTGCAACCCCGGAGTGCCCGCCCGTCGATTTTCGGGCGTCGTGAATAGTGAGTCCGCCCTACCACGTCTCGAAGATGCGTCTGCTCCTTCAGTATGGCGGCCCGCGCAATCGGGAGACGCCAAAGTAGTCAGGGGCTTCAGCCCGCCGCAACGCCTGTCGGGATCCGGTGTGTGACTCGGGTCCGGACGGTTGGACGGGCTAAAGCCCAAGACTACACTTGCCGAAGCGCCCTTGTCCGGCCATCGCGCGAGCCGCAATTGTTCTGGGGTGCTTGGAAGGAAGAATCGCAACCGGGGTGCGCTCCACGCGCTCCCGAGGCGACGCGACTGTTCGCTACGACGCGAAGATCCTGTCCGTCCGCTCGGCG
>JBEBGK010000722.1:0-2703 GCA_040081515.1 Chthoniobacteraceae bacterium | reverse complement strand
ACACCCACCGCATGAATTGGTTTCTCCGCACCGATGCCTCCGTGCCCGAGTCCATCCGAGAAAATCTCCAGCAGTGGGGCCTGCCGAAAGATGAGTTCACTGACAACGGCCACTGGCCCTACGATCTCTATGCCCGCGAGGGCCGCCGCATGATCAGCGACTTCGTCATGACCCAGCGCGACCTCTTTGACGACCTCACCAAGCCCGACGCCATCGCCCTCGGCTGCTTCCCGGTGGACTCGCACGTCGTCCGCCGCCTCGCAACACCCGACGGCAAAGAAGTCATCAACGAAGGCGGTTATCTCGTCATCCCCCCGATTTACGAGATCCCCTACCGCGCCCTCACGCCAAAGGCCACCGAGTGCGACAATCTCCTCGTCACCTCCGCCCTCAGTAGTTCCCGCGTCGCCTTCAACTCCCTCCGCGTCGAGCCCACCTGGATGATGCTCGGCGAGGTCGCCGGCACCGCCGCCGCGATGACGCAGAAGGACCAAACGACCGTGCAGCGCGTGAATACCTCCGAGCTGCAGAGGCGTTTAAAGGAAGCCGCTGTGCCGATTCACAGGCCTTGAACAACCGCCACCACACCAACACTCCATGCGCCGCCACCTCCCCATCAGCATCCTCGCCACCACCGTTCACCTCATCGCCGCAGACGCCCCGCCACAAGGCTGGAACCCCGACACCACCTTCCCGCCGCTCTCGCCTGCGGATGCGATCAAGACCATCGAGGTGCCGAAGGGCTATCATCTCGAATGCGTGGCCAGTGAGCCGATGGTCGAGGAGCCGGTGTCCTTCGCCTTTGATCCGAATGGAGCGCTCTATGTCTGCGAGTGGCGCACTTATATGCAGGATGAGTTTGCCACGGATCAAATGAATCCCATCAGCCGCGTGGTGAAGCTGGTGGACACCGATGGCGACGGCATCATGGACAAGCGCACCGTTTTTATCGACAACGCGCTGCTGCCCCGCACGGTCCTGCCGATGGGAGACCGCGTCATTGTCAGCTTCACGGGCGACAGCTCCTACTGGGCCTACTTTGACGATGACAAAGACGGTGTCTCCGACCGCAAGGAACTCATTTTCAAAACCGGCCCTGATAGCGGCAACATTGAGCATCAGCGCACCGGCATCCTGTGGAATCTCGACAACGTCATCGCCACCAATGACGTGCGTTTTCGTCTGCGTGATGATGGCCAACTGGAACCCATCAACTACCCCGACGGTCGCTTCAGCCAATGGGGGCTAGCCCGCGATGACGACGGCCACCTCTACGGCACGCGTGCGGGCGGCGCGAACCCCGCGCAGGGCTTCCAACTCCCTGCTGGCTATTCCGTGCTGCGTGTGCGCGAGCACGCCGAGGGCTACGGCACGCCTTACTCCATCTGCAAGGTGTGGGACGACTCCTCCGGCGGTTACAACTTCGAGAAACAGCACATTCTCACCAGCTTCTCCGCCTGCTGCGGCCAGACCATCCTGCGCAGTCCGCTGATGCCCGAGTTCTACGGCCACATGACCACTTGTGAGCCCGTGGGCCGTTTCATCCGCCTCAGCCGCTTCGAGTGGAAAGACGGTCTCGCCGTGGCGCACAATGCGTATCCGCAGAGCGAGTTCATCCGCAGCACCGACGCCTATTTTCGCCCTGTGTGGACGGAAAACGGCCCCGATGGCTGCCTTTACATCGCTGACATGTATCGCGGTATCATTCAGGAAAAAGAGTGGTTCCCCACCGAGGTCAGTGCGGAGATCAAAGCGCGTTACGTCGAAGGTTATCGGAAGGACAAGCTCGTCGATTGGGTGGAGCGCTATCAGCGTGTCAAAAAGTGGGGCATGACCAAAGTCGTGCGCCACGGCCGCATCTACCGCCTCGTGCGCGATGGCAAAAAGCCCGGCCCACAGCCGCGCATGCTCGATGAAACACCCGCGCAACTCACCGCCCATCTCGCCCATCCGAACGGCTGGTGGCGCGACACCGCGCAGATGCTCCTCGTCAACAAACGCGACTCCAGCATCGTTCCCGCGCTCATCACCATCGCCCGCGACCACAGCGACACGAACGCCCGCATTCACGCCCTCTGGACGCTCGATGGCCTCAAGTCCCTGCGCAAAGACGTGCTTCTCTCCAACCTCAAGCACGCACAACCCCGCGTCCGCCGTGCGGCTGTGCAAATCAGCGAGAGCCTGCTCGCCCAGCATGATGCCGATGTCGAAGCAGCGCTCGCCGCACTCAGCACCGACCCCGATCCACAAGTGCTCGCGCAGGTCTATCTCGCCTACCGTAGCATCAAGGCATCCATTCCCGCCGCCCTCACGGCCCAAGCCCCCACGCAGCCGCTTCTCGCTGCCATCATTGAGAAGGACAAAGCCACCGCCTCACTCGCCGAACTCGGCACCTCGGCCAAACAAGGTCAGCAGATCTACCAAACCCTCTGCACCGCCTGCCACGGCCCCGACGGCCAAGGCATGAAGCAGGGAGACAAGTTCCTCGCTCCCGCCATCGCGAAATCCCCTTGGTTCAAAAACAACGGCGACATCCCCACACTCGCCCGCATCCTCCTTCACGGCCAGACCGGCCCCATCGACGGCATCACCTATGGCGAAGGCCTCATGCTCCCGCTGGCCCAAGTCTATAACGACGAGCAAATCGCCAGCGTGCTCAACTACGTCGGCGAACGCTGGCACCGCACCGCCGCGTTCAAGATC
>JBEBGK010000721.1:0-2704 GCA_040081515.1 Chthoniobacteraceae bacterium | reverse complement strand
GAGGCGCTCGGCGTAGCGGCCGAGCCAGCAGAAATTATCCGCGAGCCGCGACGGGAGATTGTTGCCGACGCGACGCAGCTCGACGTTGCGCTCGCTGCCGTGGAGGAGCGTGACGTCCTCGACGGGCTTTTCGCTCAGGACCCATGTGTCCTTGCTCGTGCCGCCGTGCTGCATGGAGACGAGCCGCGCGTCGCCGCTGACGGCGTTCCTCGCGAGCCCGCCCGGCATCACCTTGTAGCCATCCGCCGTCGCCACGAGATACACGCGGACGACGACGCGCTTCGAAGCGATGCCGGTGCCTTCCCAAGCCGGGGCGGTGGACATCTGCACCTTTTCCTGCGCGACCCACAGGTGCGGCTGGAATGCGATGCGCGCCCGCAATTCATCCGGCGTCAGGCTCTGGAGATTGTCGGACTGATACGGACGGAAGGCGGGCTTGATGACGAGTTCGTCGAGATGATCGAGGACGTATTTCTCGGCGGTCTTCTGCCCGCACCACCACGATGCCACCGACGGCATGAGGAGTTCCTCGCCGAGCACATGACGGCACAACCCGGGCAGGAAAGCCTTGAACGCCGGGCTCTGCAGAAGCCCGCTGCCGAGCGCGTTCGAAATGGCAACGTGGCCCGCGCGCACCGCCTCGACGAGGCCGGGCACGCCGAGCATGGAGTCGTTCCGCAATTCGAGCGGGTCGCAGAAATCATCGTCCACGCGCCGGAGGATCACATCCACGGGTTCGAGGCCGCCGATGGTTTTCAAGAAGACGCGGTCGTCGCGCACGGTGAGATCCTGGCCCTCGACGAGCGTGTAGCCGAGGTATCGCGCGAGGTAGGCCTGCTCAAAGTACGTCTCGTTGTAGGCGCCCGGGGTGAGCAGCACCACGCGCGGATTGTCGGTCCGGCGCGAGCCGAGCGCCGCGAGGGACTGCTGCATTTCGCGGAAGAATCCCGCGAGCCGCTGCACGTGGCAGCTCCGGAACGCCTCGGGCAGCACACGCGAGGTGGCGAGCCGGTTCGCGAGCGTGTAGCCCGCGCCCGTGGGAATCTGCGTGCGGTCGGAAATCACCCACCACCGTCCGTCCGGCGAACGCGCGATGTCGGCGGCGTAGCAGTGGAGAAAGAGATCCTGCGGCGGCCGGACACCGTGCAGCGGGCGGAGAAAATCCGGCTGCGCAAAAAGCAGCGCGGGCGGCAGCCATGCGGTGCGAATGAGTTCCTGTTTGCCGTAGCAGGCGGCGAGGATCCGGTTGATGAGCGTCGCGCGTTGCGTGAGCGCCTTCTCGATCTCGCTCCACTCGGGTTGCGAGATGACGAACGGGATTGGATCGAGCTGCCACGGGCGTTCCATCCCGAGCGGGTCGCCGTAAACCGTGTAGGTGATTCCCTGCTCGTGGACGATCTCCGAGCACGTCTGCCGGCGGTGCCGCAATTCGTCGATGCCGAGCGCGTCGAGTTCGCGCAGCAGCGTCTGGTAGTGCGGCTGCACCGAGCCGTCGGGCGCGCGCATTTCGTCGAAGACGCCGGACCTCGCCGTGTAATCACGGAAGACCGAGGGATGCTGCTGCCCGCCCCACGGGGTTTCGGACGGCGGCCCTGTCATCCGCGATGAACCGGTGCTGCTTCGCTCAGGCATGGCGCAGATCGAGCGTGAACGGGAAATCGCTGTGCGGCACCGCGGGCTGCGGCTTGAATTTCCCCTGCGAATGCCCGTGCGCAATGAAGCGGGCGAGGCGGCGGCTTTCGGCTTCGTAGCTGTTCACTGGGAAAGTGTCGTAGCTACGTCCGCCCGGATGCGCAACGTGATAGGTGCATCCGCCGAGGCTGCGCTTGTTCCATGTGTCGAAGAGATCGAACGTCAGCGGCGCATGCACGCCGATGGTCGGCTGGAGGCAGTTCGGCGGCTGCCACGCGCGGTAGCGGACGCCGGCGACGCCTTCGCCATTCGTGCCGGTCGGGTGCATCGGAATGCGGCGCCCGTTCACCGTGAGCGCGAAACGTTCGCCGATGAGGCCGCGCGCCTTCACCTGCATCCGTTCGAGCGAGCTGTCCACATAGCGCACGGTGCCGCCCGCGGTGCCTTCCTCGCCGAGCACGTGCCACGGCTCGAGCGCGGTGCGGAGTTCCACCTGCACGTCGCGCTGCGAAAAGTCGCCGATGCGCGGAAAGCGGAACTCGAAATGCGGCGCGAACCATTCGAACTCGAACGGATATCCCGCGTCGCGCAGGTCGTGGATCACGTCCTTGAAATCCGTCTCGCAGAAATGCGGCAGCATCCAGCGGTCGTGGATGTCGGTGCCCCAGCGGACGAGATCGTTGGTGTAGGGATGCCGCCAGAATTTCGCCACGAGTCCGCGCAGCAGGAGATGCTGCGCGAGGCTCATGCGCGCGTGCGGCGGCATTTCAAAGGCCCGCATCTCGACGAGGCCGAGCCGTCCGCTGCTGCTGTCGGGCGAGTAAAGCTTGTCGATGCTGAACTCGGCGCGGTGCGTGTTGCCGCTGGAGTCGAGGAGCAGATTCCGGAAAAGCCGGTCGGTGAGCCACGCCGGGGTGTGCTCCGGATCGCGCTTTGCACCGAGGGCGAGCTGGCGGTCGAGTTCCTTGAATGCGACGTCGAGTTCGTAGAGCGAATCATTCCGCGCCTCGTCCACGCGCGGCGCCTGCGAGGTCGGGCCGATGAAGAGGCCGCTGAAAATCCAGCTCAGCGA
>JBEBGK010000720.1:0-2715 GCA_040081515.1 Chthoniobacteraceae bacterium | reverse complement strand
GCGTGAACCCGAGATCCTTCAGCCGCGCCATTTCCTGCTCCACGCTGTCCGGACTGCCGATGCCCCACATCACGACGGGCATCTTCGCCAGCGGCCGCGGGGCGATTGTGATTTCGGTGAACTCGTCACTCGCAAATGGAGGTTCGGCCGCCGCCTCAAGCCGCACCTTCAGCCGGTACGTGTCGGGCCGCAGCGAGGTGTCGAAAGGATATGGAACCTCGTGGCTTGCTCCCGCGGCCAGCGCGGGGAGGTCGATGGACTTTCCGCCGATTCCGTCGGTGGAGACGCGGAGCTTGAGATCTCCCGTCTGCGCCTTCGAAAGATTGCGGACGACGATGACTACAGGCTGCGCTTTTTCCATGCGCAGCCACGTCTTGCGGTCCGCGCGGAACTCCACCGTCAACGGACGAAACTCCAGCACGCCGTCGCAGATGCGCACTTCGTCGATGAGGCCCGGAAAGCCTGCATAGTAGCTGCCGACACGATCGCCGATGGAGAGCACATGCCTGCCGGGTGCGATCGCTCCGCGGCCCGGCCTGCGCACTTTTCCGAGCGGCGCGCCGTTGCGGAAGAACCGCACCTCGCCCGCGCCGTCATAAGTGAATGCGACGTGTTGCCAGTCCGCACCGGGCACGAATGGCTCGGACACAAATGTCTCCGAGTCATCGCCGAATCCGAGTGCCACCTGCATCCGCCGTGCGCCGCCGGCTTCCGCCGCGGTCAGACGGAATTGATAGTCCGTGTGCGCGACGTACTTCTTGTCGATGAGCACCGGCTGCAATTCAGCGGTGAGTTCCGGCTTGGGCTGGATCCACAGTTCGACGGTGAACGCGCCCCTCGGCGAGAGGCCGGGCTTTGATGCTGCAAATGCCGCGTGACGTTTGTCCATCACCGGCCAGCCGGCGAAGCACTCGAGGGCGGCGCCGGTTTTTCCCGCTGCCGCGATTTTCGCTCCCGCGAGCGAAAGTTCGTGGCCTTTGCCGGAGGAGTCCTTCGTCGGGGCATCCGCCTTGAACTGCCAGTAGCCCAGCACCTGCGGACCGCTGGCGTCGCGTCCGACATATCCGTTCCGCCATGTCTCGGCGGCGCGCTCCTGGGCGGGCACACCGGCGGCGACCATGATGAGGAGAATTGAGACGGCGGTTTTCATGATCGAAGTCAATCGTTGTGCTCTCATCTATCGGCCGCGCTCGCTCGCCTTGATCAGCTTCGGCTCCGGGCGCTGTTTCCATGCGGCGACGTCCTCCTTCAGGACTTCGATCGCCTTCTGCAATTGCGCGTCCACGCCCCTCGTCATTTCGCCCGGCTTCGGCCACACGAGGTGATCCGGTTGCGCGCCGTGGAGTTCCATGTCCTCGCCCGTGGTGATGTCGTACCAGCCCCTGAACGGGAGGCGCAGGGTGCCGACGCCCATGATGTTCACCGCGCCGGTGCTGATCACGCCGCCTGCCGTCGGTACGCCGATGAGAGGGCCGCGCTTGAGGGTCTTGATCGCGTGACTGAAGATCTCGGCGTTGCTGAAGCTGTTCTGATTGCACAGCACGGCGATGGGTTTGTGCCACGTCGCATAGACGATGCGGTCTTGGGGATAGCCGGGCCTGCCGCCGCGCGGCACGGTGATCGCATGGCGGGGCTGCGTGAGCGCGGTGAGCAGATGATCCGCGGTCGAGCCGCCGCCATTCTCGCGCACATCGATGATGAGACCGTCCCTGCCGGCGCCGGCGGCATAGAGCTCCTTTTGAAAGCGGTGGAAGCTCTCGTCATTCATCGCGTTGATGTGGAGGTAGCCCAGCGATCCGCCGGTGGCCTTCTCCACCAGGCTGCGGTTCTCCTTGATCCATTGGTCGTAAAGCAACTTGCGGGCGGTGGCGTGGCTGATCGGGCGCAGCGTGACTTCGCGCTCGACACCGCCGCCGGACCGCACCCGCAGCGTGATGTCGCGCTCGATCGGACCGGTGAGCACCTCGCTAGCGTCCATACCGGGAGCAAGCTCGCGCCCATCGATCCGGAGGACGATTTCGCCGGGCTCGATCCGGCTGGCGCGTTGATGGGCGGGCCCGTTCAGCAGGACATCGCGCACCTTCCAGCCGGGGCCGGCGAACGTCGGATCAAACCGTAAGCCGGGATGGCCGGTCTCCTCCCGCCACGCACCGGCGCCGGCCGTCGGGGGATTCAGAGCGAAGCCGAGGTGCGATCCGTTCAACTCGCCGAGCATGAGCTGCACGACTTCCACGACTGCGTGCATATCGGGAGCCGCCGCCGCCATCGGCGCGTACTTGGCGCGGACCGCATCCCAGTCGTGATTGCCGAGACGTTCGTCGTAGAAGCGGTCGCGCATCGTCCGCCAGCACTGATCAAAGACAGCGCGCTGTTTCCCGGCCCGATCGGTGGCCTGCTGCGCCCGGAAGCGATGCGTCGTGACGGTCCCCTTCCCAGAGATCGCGGCAGGCTGGCCCTCGATGAGGCAGACGATCTGGTCGTCGTGCTTCAGCCATTCCGCGTCCGTGCCTGCGACGGCGGCGAGCAGCTTGGGCTTCAAGTCGTCCGGGAACTCGATCGTGTACGTGCCGCGCTTGCCGTCGATCGTCGCGGTGAACGCCAGCTTCTTCGAGTCGTGCGACCACAAAAGGCCGGATTCCGTCGCATTCGGAATGGTGATGCGCCGGATGCGCTCGTGGATGTCATCGAGATCCACGCGCACGGGCGGCGTCTCCG
>JBEBGK010000719.1:0-2731 GCA_040081515.1 Chthoniobacteraceae bacterium | reverse complement strand
GCGAACTGGCGCGCACCTTCCTCCGCCACAGCGGGGACAATCTCCACATCGGCATCTACTACTCGCGCTGGCTCATCGAGCAGCTCGAGCGGCACGACCCCCGGCACGGGCTCAGCGATTCGAACATCGCGCATCTCATCGCCTTCGTGGAGGAAATCGATCACGCGCTCCACGCCGCGCTCGCATTCCGGAGGGGCGAGCGCAACATCGCCTCCGAGGATTTCGCGCGGAACCTCGAGCTGCAGGCGCGGGTGGACACCTATCTCGTCCTGCTCCTCTTCGTCGCCTTCTTCCGCAAGACGCAGCGCGTCTCGCGCACCGACCGGCGCTGGCTGCGCTTCCACCTCTTCCAGCGCGAATGCCCGGAGGCGTTCAGCGATTCAAACCTCCGGGGCCGATACCTCGAGACCACGCAGCTCGCCTCCGAATACACACGCCTCCTCGATGCGCTCAACGCCGCGAGGCGCGTGGACGAGATCCGCATCTTCCACGCGCTGGACTACCCGGGGAAAAAGGACCGCGTCCTCCAGCTCATGGGCCGGCGCGCGGAGTAGTGGGCCGTCACCCGGCGCGCGGAGACAGGGCCAAGAGTCAAATCGTGACAGCCTCTGGAAATTGCGCTGCGATGGCAGCCGTGGCGCGAAGCATCCGAATCCGAATGACGGGCTGCTGGCCGGCCCGGCAAGACCGCCAGGCATCCGCCCAAACTCCCGCATTCGCCGGGATTGCTCATCATGGCTGTCATGATGTGACTCCTGACCCCTGTTTCCTCGGGAAGCCATTCATCGAATGGCCCGAGTTGGGAGTTTGGCCATGGCCGGAACGGACACCTCGAACGAATTAGGATGCGCACGCGTATCCTATTCCTGTTCTTCGTCGCGCTGACTGGGGCGTGGTATTGGTTCTCCACCCGCCGCGATGCCCCGGCAGACCCTTCAACGCAGCCCGGCCCCGGAGAGGCACCCCCGGCGGTCGATCCGCAGAAGTCCCGCCTGGTCGTTACTCCGGTTTCTCCCATTCCCAGTCGGCCCGACCCGCCCGGATCGAATCCCGATGATCAACGGCGGCTCAAAGATCTGATTCGGTCCATCGGCGATGGCAGGCCGCCACGTGAACAGGCGATCGTGGAACTTCGGGCATTTCTCCCGAACGGCGATCCACAAGTCCGCCTTGAAGCGGCGGCGATGCTCTATCGAATGAAGGATCGAAGCGGCTTCGCCACCCTCCTGGACTTGCTGCGCAGCCCGGATCGAGTTTCGGGAAGGGGTGGGATCGATCTGCGAAACAGCGCAGCCAGGGAATTCGCCCGCTACCGTGAACAAGGGGCTGGCGAGGTGCTCCTGAGCCAATATGAGAACTCGAGATCGCCGGACCTGAAGGCCCCTGCACTGACCCTCCGCCTCAAGGGCATGGTGCCATATTTGCATGAGTCTCTAAAGCAAAAGATGTGGGTGGACTCGCTTGAAGGGCTCGCCTTGCTCGATAGCGAAAACAGCGAACCACTTTTCAAGCGGACTGCCGAAAACAACCAAGCAAGCCCGCAGCAGCGAGTGGCTGCGATTCTCGGCTTGGCGAGGAATGGCGACGAGGCAGCCTTGGAGCGCCTGATTGCAGTGGGCACTAACGCCAAGGAAGCATTGCCGGGCAATCATGACAATCTCGGGTGGGCGCAAGAGAACGCGGTAGTGTATCTGACCGGCTTCCGGGGAGAGCGCGTCGTGAAGGTCTTTGAGGAAATGCTGACGTGGAAGGACAAGACGGTCGCGCCCTCGATCGCCCTCGCCTACCTCCGCTACCGTTACCCGGAAAACAAGCCATCGCGGGAGGCGATCAAGGCGAGGTTGCAGCCCGATGGTTTCAAGACTGGATGGGATTACACGTTCGCACTTCAGCTTGCACGCCTCTCCGGCGATCCGGAATTGATTGCGCTCGGCAAGCAGACCGATCGGATTACCGCCTTCCGCGAGTTGGACGTGCGCGCCGGCTGGTCCAACGCGTGGATTGGGGAACTCCTTCCGGACTGGGAAGGCGACTGGCCGGAAGGCGCGCCGTGATCTTGAAGAGGAACCTGGGATCGGCGGATCATTCCCGGCACAGGGAAACGATGCACGAAACGCTATCCTGAAAAGGAATAGCGGATAAATCCGAAGCAGCCCGGTCCTCCTTCACCGCCACGGCCGGCCGCAGATGACCACGCGGACGACTTCCATCGCGGCGGCGAGGCGGGTCTCGACGCTGAATTTCGAGAGGATGTTGCAGACGTGGGTGGAGGTGGTGCGGGTGCTGTTGCGGATGATGGTGGCGATTTCCGAGTCGCGCTTGGCACGGAGAATCCAGCGCAGCACCTCGCATTCGCGCGGTGTGAGCACGGTGAAGGCGCTGGTGAGCATGGGAACGGTGATCTCTTCGGGGGTCGGAGGGAGCGGACGCATCGCGACATTTTGCCAAAGGTCGGTTCGTCCGGGCAAAGGGGACCCTCAAAGGGAATGCTGTTCCCTGCCGGAGCTGGAATGCGACACCCGGCGCGCGGTTTCCACATTCACGCGCACAATGAAACGCGCAGCGGAGCGCGCGTTCCACCGCGTGCAGCCGGGGTCCTCCGTAGGACTACGTATGGACGGTTCGGCGGGCGGCCTGCTTTCCTCCCGCCCATGCCAGCGCTGACCTTCGATTCGGGCCTCTTCTTCGATGCGCCCGGGATGACGTGGGACAGCGATGCGCCCAACCCCAA
>JBEBGK010000718.1:0-2732 GCA_040081515.1 Chthoniobacteraceae bacterium | reverse complement strand
CTCAAATTCCGCGCGCCACCCGATCCGTTCCTCCAAAGTGCCACTCCGCATCGCAGCTTCCCGCTCCTCCAGCGCGGCGACCATCGCGAGCACGCCCGCGACGTTCTCCGTCCCCGCGCGACGACCTTCCTCCTGCGGACCTCCGCGCAGAAACGGCGGAAAATTCACCGGACATTTCAGGAAACCGACACCCTGCGGTCCGCCGAACTTGTGCGCGCACCCCGTCACGAAATCACATTCCCCGAGCCCGTGCGCAGGCAGGCGTCCGATCCACTGCGCCGCATCGCACATCATCGGCACGCCATGCTCCCGGCAGACCGCGAGCGCCTCGCGCCACGGTTGGAGCACGCCCGTCTCGTTATTCGCCGCCATCAGCGCGACCAACTGCGGTCGCTGATCGTCGAAGCGCGGCGACGAAACAACCCCCGTGGCCGCTGACGGAAGGAGGCGGGCTGATTTCCGCTTCGCCACCTCCATCACGCACGGATGCTCGATCGCCGACACCATCACAGCCGCAAACTGCGCCAGCACTGTGTTTGCCGATTCCGTCGCGCCACTCGTAAAAACAATCTCATCCGCGCCGCAACCAAGAATCCGGGCCAGCCGTTCCCGCGCTTCTTGCAAAGCCGCCTCCGCGCGCTGGCCGAGCCGGTGCGGCGAAGAAGGATTCCCCGGAAACTGCTCCACCGCCTCGATCCACGCGCGCTTCGCCGCGGCGGATAGCGGGTGCGTGGCGTTGTGATCGAAGTAGAGCATAACGCTTGGAGATACCGCCGTGACACGTGCATTGGCAATCGGGGACTGAAGCCGTTAATCGTTGGCAGAGATTTGCCGGACCGTCTTATAGTTTCGCCTCGAATGCCTAACCTCTCCTCCTGGCTCGGCGTCATCGGACGCAGAATGTTTCCTTTCCGGCTGCCGATCGGCCTCGCGGTCACGCTCCTTGCGGCGCGGTGGATCGAACCGCTGCCGTTCCTCGCACCCCGGCATCGTATCATCCAGACACTCGGCCTGCTCGTGATTGGCGGCGGCCTCGCCTTGCGGGCGTGGGGAGCGGGCAGCGCCGGATTTCACACGCGCACCGGACGCATCGAGGCGCCGCGGCTCGCTACCGCCGGGCCGTTCGCATATCTGCGCAATCCGATCTACCTCGGCAGCATCCTGCTCGGCGTCGGGATGTCCCTGCTCATCGGCGATCCCGTCGCGCTCGTCATCGCCGCGGCCGCGTTCGCGCTGCTCTACTTCGGGATTGTCCCGGCGGAGGAGCAGTTTCTCCTCGGGCAATTCGGCGACGCATATCGCCGCTACTGCGAAGCCGTGCCGCGCTTCATCCCGCGTCTCACGCCGTGGGACGGTCGGGCGCGGACGAGCTTTCACTGGCAAGCGATCAAAGGAGAGATCGGGATCCTGCTCGTGCTCGTCCTGATCTACGCGGGCCTGCTCTTGAAGGAACTCCACCCCGGCCTCCGCGCGTCCTGAGCCCGCTCAGAGAATGTTGAAATACCGGCGCCGTCCTTACCTCTTTGTCATGCTCATGCTCTTGCTCTCGTTTCGAAGGATCTGAAAGCCGACGATGCCCCTCACGCGCCGTTGAGCATGAGCGAGACAGAGAGTAAGGAACTGGGCGTTTTTCCGCATCACGCTACCGGCGCAGCGGCACCGCGATGCGGATGGACTTCGGTTTCCCGTCAGGGAGCCACGCCTGCGGGGTGTGCAGGATGCCGGCGATCCGATCGGATGCCGGCGCGTGCTCGGAGATGGTCTGGGTGAGAATGATTTCACCGGCGGTGGTCACGAGCGACTCGGGTTTGTTCGGATCGATCCATCCGTCCTCGGTGAAGAAAGTCACCTCCCGGATCCGTTTCAATTGCTGCCTCGCGCCGTCGGACACGGGCGTCATGCGCAAGGTGATCTCGCCGCGATTGCGCACCGCCTTCAGGGTCCAGTCGCCGGATGGCTGCGCGACATCCGCGAGGCTCTCCGCGAAGAGCCGGGCCCAGCGGCGATCCGGCACCGGGGCATCCGCCGTCACGGGCAGCGCGATGCTCAGTTCGCCGAAGCCGGGATGGCACTCGCGCCCGCAACACATCCACGTGGCATTCCCCTTGAGCGTCACTGTCCGGCCCGGCGCAAGATTCCCGGGAGGCGTGATCCGGACCGGCAGGAGTCTCTCCCCGCGAAAACCCTGCGCCTTGATCTGGAACATGAATACACGCTCCGGCGTCGGCCACTGAATCGGATCCGCCTTCCAGCCGCGGGGCAGATTCCACCGGATACCCGTGGGCACGCCGACGATCCCGGGAAACTTCCAGTACGTGTGATAGCCGGCCGGATGCTGGAGACGCAACCCCACGAGGAATGGTCGCCCCGGCTGGATGCCGGTGGATTCCGCCACGAGTTCGATGCGCAGCGGATTCTCCGCCGCCACGCCCGCCACGGAAAGGATCACGAGGAGAATGCCGATGAAGCGGGCCGGGTTCATCGAAACCATCCGTGCCCCGGTCGAGGTCGCGCATCAAGCTGATCCTGAATCTCAGGGAAACTCAACGTTGTGGCACCGTCGGCGCGATCTGCAGTTGCTCCAGCGCCACGGACTGGTCGCGTTTGCGGCCATCGACGAGCGGGGCGATGCCCCTGTCGATCGCCAGCATTCTCCTGTAGAGGGCGTCGTAGTAGCGCTTCAGCGACTGTCTCTTCTCGTAGTCCGTCCCTGCCTCGCGCGAATCTTCCCA
>JBEBGK010000717.1:0-2735 GCA_040081515.1 Chthoniobacteraceae bacterium | reverse complement strand
CATCCGGACTTTGCCTACAAGCCCGAAACCGGCGAGGAATTGTTCCACAGCTTTGCCGGCGTGCCCATCATTCGCAAGGAAGATGCCGTGGGCGTGCTCTGCGTCCAGCATGCGGAGCCACGCTGTTATGAAGAAGTTGAAATAGAGGCATTACAGACAGTTGCAATGGTTCTCTCGGAACTAATTGCAAATGCCGGACTGATCGACAATGCAGAAGCTCGTGGGTCGAAAGTCCAGAATACCGGAGCGGTCAGGCTGACTGGCCTTAAACTGGTCGATGGCATGGCGAAGGGTTGTGCGGTTTACCACCAGCCGCGCATCACGATCGAACATACCGTTGCCGAGGACACCGAGGCCGAGCGCCACCGCGTCTATTCCGCATTCGACAAGATGCGTGAGCAGATCGACAAGATGGCCAGCCAGGCCGAATTCGGCGGTGACGGCGAACATCGCGAAGTGATCGAGATGTACAAGATGTTCGCCTATGACGAAGGCTGGTCCCGCCGGATCAACGAGGCGATCGACAGCGGCCTGACGGCTGAGGCAGCGATCGAGCGCGTCCAGCAACGCACGCGGATGCGGATGCGCCAGATCGACGATCCGCTGCTGGCGGATCGGATGCACGACCTTGAAGACATGTCGAACCGGTTGTTGCGGATCGTTTCCGGGCAGTTGGGCTCCGCGGCCCAGGCCGGATTGCGGCAGGATACGATCCTGCTTGCCCGCAACCTGGGGCCGGCAGAATTGCTGGAATATGATCGCCGTCGCCTGAAAGGCGTGATCCTCGAAGAGGGATCGCTCACCGCGCACGTCATCATTGTCGCCCGCGCGATGGGGATACCCGTGCTTGGCCGCGTCAAGGATGTGCGACGGCTCATTTCGGACGGCGACCTGCTGATGATGGATGTTGCGCAGTCGGCGGTTTTCGTCCGGCCAACGTCGGCCATGGAAGCGGCTTTCGAGACGCAACTGGCGGTCACCCAGAAGCGCAGGGCAACCTTTGCCGCGCTCAAGAAAGAGCCGCCAATTTCGAAGGATGGCACCCGTGTCACGCTGATGATCAACGCAGGATTGCGCGATGACATGGCAGCTCTCGAAATGACGGGAGCGGACGGTATCGGCTTGTTCCGGACCGAATTCCAGTTTCTCGTTTCAGCCACCATGCCACAACGCGAACGCCAGTTGCGGCTGTATCGCGACGTCATTGAAGCGGCTGGCACCAAACCTGTCGTCTTTCGCACGGTGGACATTGGCGGAGACAAGGCCCTGCCCTATCTCCGCCATGACGGCGAGGAGGAAGAAAACCCCGCTATGGGCTGGCGTGCAATCCGGATCGCACTCGAACGCGACGGGTTGATGAAGGCGCAGGCCCGCGCGCTCATCGAGGCGGCGGCTGGAAAGACGCTCAATGTCATGTTTCCTATGGTTTCCGAGCCTTGGGAATTCGATGAAGCCCGGGCGATTTTCGAAGCGCAGCGTGAATTCCTTGTTGGACGGGGCAAACGCGTACCGATCGCGATCCGCTATGGCGCGATGCTTGAGGTTCCGGCGCTCGCCGAATGCCTCGACATCCTCCTGCCCAAGCTTCAATTCATCTCGATCGGCACCAATGACCTGACCCAGTTCCTGTTCGCCGCAGACCGCGCCCATCCCAAGCTGGCCGAGCGCTTCGACTGGCTTTCGCCGGCAATATTGCGGTTCCTTGCACGCGTCGTGAAGCAATGCGATGCGGCAAAGGTGCCCGTAACCGTTTGCGGGGAAATGGGCGGACGCGGCCTTGAGGCTCTCGCCCTGCTTGGATTGGGCATCGAGCGCCTGTCGATAACACCGGCCGCAGTTGGGCCTATCAAGGCCATGGTTCGCTCGCTTGACATCGGAGCCGCCCGATCGGTTATGGACGGGCTGCTTCTGCACCCACCGGCCAGCATTCGTGCGACGCTTAGCGAATGGGCAATGGAAAACAAGATCGAACTCTGAGGCTATTGGAGCCCGTCACCCGTCATTGATCAGGAGGATGCAACCGGTTTCGGTCCTCCCGACGCCGTGACAACTGCCGCGCGGCGAGGATAAATGATCGCCGAGGCAAAATCGACGGCCTTCAAGCACGAAATCGCCTGAAAGCACGACAAGGTGCTCATGCTGGAGATGGTCGTGCGCAGGGATGATGGAACCCGGAATGCAGCGCATGAGCTTCGGCCCCCTGGCCCAAAGCCGCTTCATGTCCACGCCGGGAAAGACGTTGCGCCAATTTCCCGATGCGAACGAGTTAAATTTCTTACCATGAGCCTCGAAATTGCCTGCCTGTGCCACCGCAACCATGACGCGGCTCTTCAAGCCGGGCGGAGGAGGAATATTCCCGGCCATGCCGGCAAGGGGCGCCAGCATCGCTTCATGATCATCAATCATCGCATCCAGCGTGGGATCGGAAAGGCGCTGGCGCTCCAGATCGGTTCGCTCGCCATTTGTAAGCGCCCCAATGGCAAATTGGGCGGCCAATATCCTGTCGGTCATCGTTGCATGCACTCCTTGAGGGCTAGCATGCCACGCCGGATCCAGCTTTTTGCAGTTCCCAGGGGCACGGACAAATGTTCTGCCAGCTCCGAGTGGGTAAGGCCATAGGTATAGGCCAAGACAATGGCATTGCCCTGGTCGGCCGGAAGGAGCTTCAGGCATTGACCCAAGCGTGAATCCGGCGGATCGACCGGTGCGACGGGGATGTCGTGATCGTCGATCGG
>JBEBGK010000716.1:0-2737 GCA_040081515.1 Chthoniobacteraceae bacterium | reverse complement strand
TTCGAGTACGATGCGGTCGAAGACGGCATGGCTGTGAAGAACCTCGCGCGGTTCATCCAGGAACAGGTCGAGATCGACAACGACCGCGCCCGCTGGCCCTGCTTCTTTCCTTCATCCGTCGGCATGATCACCAGCCGCGACGCCGATGGCCGCCCGAACCTGATGCCCTGCGGCTCCACCCCCCTCCTCTCACGCCACCCGCTCATCATCGCGCCCGCCGTCTCTTACGGTGCGATCAACGAGCGTTACAAGCCCCGCGCCTCGCTCCGCATCCTCGAGGAAGCGGGACGCTTCGGCTGCGGCGTGCCGTTCATCGCCGAGTCCGTCCTCAACGCCATCCGCTACGCCGGCAACGTCTCCATCGAGAAGGACCCGGATAAAGTCGCCCACTGCGGCCTCGCGCTCGCGGCGGGATGCGACCTCCCCCGCTTCGACGCCCTGCCCGTCCACTTCGACTGCCGGATCATCGGCAACGTCCGACTCGGCACGCACGTCCTTTTCTTCGGCGAAGTGGAACGAATCTGGGTGCGAAAGGAAGTCGCCCCGGCGAATCCCCTTCGCTGGCTGCCCTGGGCTTCAGTCCGGCCTGCCAATGGCTGATTTCCCGAAGCCCTCCTTCATCATCGGCGGCGCGCCAAGGTGCGGCACCACTTGGCTCTGCCACGCCCTCGAACGGCACCCCGAGGTCGCGCTCGCCAAACCCCTCATCCCCGAGCCCAAGGTCTTCCTCGCGCCGGAATGCGACGAGACACTCCTCGCCCGCCGCTACACCGCGCTCTTCGCAGGGGCGAGTCCCGCCGCGACCATCCTCGGAGAAAAGACCAGCTACTACCTCGAAAACGAGGCCGCCTTCGAGCGCATCCGCCGCTTCCTCCCAGACTTGAAGCTCGTCTTCCTCCTCCGCGAACCCGTCGCCCGCGCGTTTTCCAACTGGCAGTGGAGCCGCCAGAATGGGATCGAAACACTCGGCTTCGAGGAAGCCATCGCAAGCGAAGGCACCCGGCCCGACCCCTTCCCTCCGGAAATGGCCTATGTGCGCCCCTTCGATTACCTCACCCGCGGGCACTACGACCGCTTCGCGGAACGCTGGCTCTCCGGCTTCCCGAAATCCTCCCTCTTCTTCGCACTCTACGAAGACCTCATCGACACCCCAGCCGCCGTGATGCAACGCCTGTGCCCCTTCCTCGGCATCGCACCCGGCGACTTCGACTACAGCAGCGTCGGCGTCATCAATCCCGCCAACAAGGACACCGCGCCGCTCGCCGCCGAGATTGCCAACCGACTCCGTGACCGCCTCCGTCCCAGCGTCACCCGCTTCGCAGAACTGACAGGCTTGGACGTCGCCCGGTGGGGATATTGAAACTCTGCGGGAACCCCGCATCGCGCCATTCCACCGTCTTGCCGATTGACTCGCGCACATCGCGCCGGTGAAGTGAATTCACGCATGGCCGATCCGAGTGCAACCAACGCCCCCTCCTCCCGTCGGCTCCCCGTGGTCACACTGCTCACCCCGGTTTTCAACGAGGAGGGCAATCTCGACGATTACCGCGCCACGGTGGAAAAGAGGCTCTTTTCCCGCGAAGACGTCCGCATGGAGGTACTCTTCATCGACGATGGCTCGCGAGACGGGAGCTGGGAAATCCTGAAGAAGTTCTGCGGCGAAAGCGACCGGTTCCATGCGATCCGGCTCTCGCGAAATTTCGGCCCACATGCCGCGCTGGCCGCCGGGCTGGAATCCGTCGGTGACACGGATGCCATCGCGATCCTCGCTTGCGATCTGCAGGACCCGCCGTCGGTGGTCGGGGAGTTCATCGACCGGTGGAAAGCCGGCGCACAGATCGTCTTCGGCCACCGGCGCGTGCGGCACGACTCGGCATTCCGCAATGTCTCCGGGCGCATCTTTCATGTGCTCTTGCAGCGCACCGCGATGCCGCGCCATTCGCGCTTCGCCACGGGCAGCTTCCTGCTCGCGGACCGCAAGGTCGTCGAATGCTACCGGACGTTCCGCGAGCACAACCGCATCACCTTTGCCATGATCGCGTGGACCGGGTTCGCGCAGGATGCGGTGGAGTACGAGCGCATCGCGCGGGTGCGCGGCAAGTCCGGCTGGTCGTTCGGGCGGCTCTTCAAGGCGTTTTACGATGTGTTCATCGGTTACTCGCATCTGCCCATCCGCCTCATCTCGATCGTGGGCTTCGCGACGTTCATCGGGTCGGTGCTGCTGGCCGTGTATGCGGTCATCATCGGCCTGCGCGGCGGCTCGGTGCCCGGCTGGGCGAGCACGCTGGCGGTGACGGGGATCTTTTTCGGCATCCAGTTCTTCCTCATGAGCATCGTCGGCGAGTATCTCTACCGCATGTATCTGGAGGTCGTGCAAAGGCCGCTCTATTTCATCAGCGACACCGCATCGAGGAATGATTCCTGAGGGTTTCAAGCGCGTGCATCTGGGCCATTCCGCTGCCAAGGATGTCCCGTCCGCCGGAGCGCCGCGGTCCTGGGCTCGCGACCGGGCGGTCACCGTGCCCGAGGACGCGAATTCCGCGGCGCTGACCAATTACCGTCCCGCGCCGGCTGCGGTCCGACGCCTTCGCGATGCATGCGCCTACACGACGCGCCCCCCGGCCTCGGCGCGTCTTCCCCTGCCCTACCACACGATTCCCGCGGTGGTCCGGCAGTTTGTCGGCCGTGTCCTCGGCCGCCTGCGCGGGCGCGCGCTTCTCCGCGAGGATTTCTTCCC
>JBEBGK010000715.1:0-2738 GCA_040081515.1 Chthoniobacteraceae bacterium | reverse complement strand
ACCGAAGAAGATCCCCTTGAAGGGCATCACCGGCGACAAGACACAGGCCAGGAACTGGCCGGACAACAGCGGTGGTGGTGCGCCGCACGCGCCAAACGTGGAGCCTCCCGCGGCGACGGCGAAACGCACGCAGAGCATTGTGCCGCCGGCAAAGGGCGAGCGGATCGTCTTCATCGGCAACGGGCTCGCGGAGCGGGACGTTTACTTCAGCCGGATGGAGACGGAGTTCCACCTGCGCTACCCCGACAGCGGACTGTTCGTCCGCAACATGGGCCGCGCGGGCGACACGCCGGGGTTTCGTCCGCATCCGGCCCGGCCTTCACAGTGGGCATTCCCCGGGGCGGAGAAGTTTCATCCGGAGTTCGCGCAGCATAATGGGAAGGGCTTCTTCCCGACGCCGGATCAGTGGCTCACGCATCTGAAGGCGGACACGATCGTGGCTTTTTTCGGCCTGAATGAATCCTTCGACGGCCCGGACCGCGCGGGGAATTTCGAGGCGGAGCTGGATGCATTTGTCGTTCACACGCTGGGGAAGGCTTACAACGGCAAGACCGCGCCGCGCCTCGTGCTCGTGTCGCCGATTGCCTTCGAGAATCTCTCCGCGAGACGCGATCTCCCAGACGGCGAAAAGGAGAATGCAAGCCTCGCGCTCTACGCCGCCGCGATGGATCGGATCGCGAAAAAGCATGGCCTCACGTTCGTCGATCTCTTCACGCCGACGAAGGCGCTTTATGCAAAGACGGAGCAGCCTTTCACCATCAATGGCTTCGCCCCGACCGAGGCCGCCTATTCGGAACTCGGTGCGATGCTGGCGACGGGGATGTTTGGCCACCAGTCGCGCCAGTCCAAGGCCGATCCCGCGAAGGTGAATGCCGCGGTGAAGCAGAAGGACTGGTTCTGGAACAACGACTACAACCTCGTGAACGGCGTGCATACGCACGGGCAGCGCTACAATCCGTACGGGCCGCAGAATTATCCCGATGAAGTGAAGAAGACGCGCGAGATGATGGCGCTGCGTGACGACCTGATCCACGGCATCGCGAGCGGGAAGAAATCGGATCTCACGGTCGATGACTCGAAGACGCATCCGCTTCCGCCCGTGCCGACGAATTTCGCGCCGAGCGAGAAGAACGGCCGCACCGATTTCACACCGCCGGACAAGACCGGCGACACCTTCACGATGGCACCCGGCTACAAGGTCGCGCTGTTCGCCTCGGAGTCCGATTTCCCGAACCTCTCGAATCCCGTGCAGATGGCATTCGACAACAGGGGCCGGCTCTGGGTTGCCGTGATGCCGACGTATCCGCACTACCGTCCCGGCGATCCGATGCCGAACGACAAGCTCGTGATTTACGAGGACACGAATGGCGACGGCAAAGCGGACAAGGAGACCGTCTTCGCCGACCACCTGCACCTGCCCATCGGCTTCGAGCTTGCACCCGAGGGCGTCTATGTCTCGCAGGAGCCGAACCTCTGCCTGCTGATCGACGACAACAAGGACGACAAGGCGGACCGAATGGAGATCGTCATGCACGGCTTCGACACCCACGACACGCACCACGCGATCTCCGCGTATTGCGCGGATGCATCGGGCGCGTTCTACCTCCTCGAGGGCCGCTTCCTGCACAGCCAGGTCGAGACCCCGTACGGCCCGCGTCGTTGCAACGATGGCGGCGTGTGGCGGTTCGATCCGAAGAGCCACCGGCTCGAGCGCTACAGCCAGGCCGACGTGTCGAACCCCTGGGGCATGTCGTTCAACTACTGGGAGCAGGCGCACATCTCGGATGCGTCGCCGGGCGAGAACTGGTGGGGCCTGCCGATCTCCGCGAAGATGCCGTACGGCATCGAGATTCCGAAAGTGGAGCAGTTCGTGCCGAAGCGTTCGCGGCCCACGAGCGGCGCGGAATTTGTGTCGTCGCGCCATTTTCCGGATGCGCAGCAGGGTGATTTCATGATCTGCAACAACATCGGCTTCCTCGGCATCAGCTTCGGCAAGCCACGGGAGGACGGCAGCGGCTACATCGGCACGGCGAACGGCGACCTGCTTACCTCGAAGGATGGCAACTTCCGCCCGGTCGATCTCGAGTTTGCGCCCGATGGATCGCTCTACGTCATCGACTGGCACAACCCGCTCATCGGCCACATGCAGCACAATGCGCGCGACCCGAACCGCGACCACGATCACGGGCGCATCTACCGCATCACCTATCCGTCGCGTCCGCTCGTGACGCCTGCAAAGGTCGCCGGCGCCTCGATCCCTGAGTTGCTCGATAACCTCAAGCTTCCCGAATATCGCACCCGCTACCGCACGCGCCGCGAACTCCGCGCGCATCCGGCGAGCGAGGTCATTCCCGCGGTGAAAAAGTGGGCTGCCGCGCTCGATAAATCCGATCCCGGCTACGAGCACCACCTCTGCGAAGCGCTCTGGGCCACGTGGGCGCAGAACCGGCCCGACGTCGATCTGCTGAAGCAATGCCTCCATGCACAGAAACACGAAGCGCGCGCCGCCGCGGCGGGCGTGTTCCGTTTCAACCCGGAGAAAATCCCGGACGCGACCCATCTGCTCATGCAAGCCGCGCGCGACGCACACGGCCGCGTCCGGCTCGAGGCCATCGTCGCCGCGTCATGGCTCGACAACGCCGACGGCGCCCGGATCGCGCTCGAAGCGCTCAAGTTCCCGCTCGATCGCTGGATGGGTCCCGTCACCGACCACATCCTCAAATACACGCTCAACGACG
>JBEBGK010000714.1:0-2739 GCA_040081515.1 Chthoniobacteraceae bacterium | reverse complement strand
CATCGGCGCCGCCATGTTGCCGTTGAGCGCGATGACGCGGCTGTCGCCCGCGACCCGCAGCAGGATCGGGCACTCGCCGCCGATGGTGTTCATCTGCGGGTTGACCAGACCCTCGACGAAGGCCATCGCCACCGCGGCGTCGATGGCGTTGCCACCCGCCTTGAGCACGTCCGCGCCGGCGTTGGCCGACAGGTGCGAATTGGAGGCGACCGCGCCGCGCCGGCCCATCAAGCGCGGATGGAAGGTGGTGGATTCGGTGGGGAGGATGCGGTAGGCGCGCCGGCTCATGGGCGTAGAGTACTTGAAACGTTCGCCCCGCTTCCGAAGGCGGCGATCCTGAATCAGTACGCCTGCGAACCCGAAAGGATTCGATGAACCGACTGCATGCGGCTCGCGCGCTGACCGGATGATTGGATAAGCGGCTCAGAACGCCTTCTTCATTCGCGGCGGTGCGTTCGCTCATCGACCGGTAGGTTTGACCTTCTTTTCCGCGACCTCGCGGGCGCGAATCCTGGCCATGTCGGCCATCCATCGATGGTCGTCGTCACGCCACTCGGGGATCCTGGCCGCCGGTCCGGAATCGGGGACGAGAGTGTAACGATGGGTCACATCATCGATCCTCTCGGTCAACGGGTTCGCGAAGTAGAGGTGTACAAATACCTCATAAGTCCTGCCGTCGGAACGATAGTGGTACTGGCGATAGCCGCGGAGATCGTGCAGTTGCGGATCGCGCTGAAGCTTGATGGGTTCGCCCAGGCCCGCGCTCAGTTCCGCTTCCAGATCCTCCGCGGTGGCGTTGGTCGGGGCGCCTTCGTGGGGTTGGCGTGAAACGGCCACCTCGACCGGCAACGCCAGGCCCGGGCGCTGGGTAAGCGGGTAATGCCCCTTGGCCACGTGGAAGCGCTCGATCAGGAGCGCGAAGTCGCGGAGTTGCAGAAGACGGATACGATCGGCCGTTGCCTGGTACTTGTGCTCCCAGTTGATCTCGGGCTCCTCCTTGCATCCGGCGAGCGCCAGCAAGACCAATCCGAGACGTGCGACCCTCCGCGCGCCTCCGGCGACACGCCTCATGTGCCAGTTCTTTTCAGGTGGTGCGGGATTCATTGTGTTCATTTCGGCAATTGAGGCTGGAGACTCGACACAAGCTCATTGTGTAGCGCTACGTGGAGACTGCATAGCACCAAGAGCGGACTTCATGCCTGCCGTTCCTCGGCAAGCGCTTCGGACTCTGGCCGAAGGACCCGGTCGGGGAGGCGAGGGCGATTGGATTGGCGATTCCGAGTGCGGTTCGCTTGGGCGCGGACCGTGTCGTCGACAGATGCGCGGTCCCGGTGGTGGAGCCGCCGGACGCCACCTCCTTTCAAGGTGAGAACCGGGGTTCGAATCCCCGTGGGGATGCCGAAATCTGTTCGGTACGAATGACGGCTTTCGACCCGAGGCGGCCGCGGAGGTGTAGATTTCGAGTACTCGGGCGTCTCTCCAGCGTTGGTGGGTGATGAGAGGCGTGCGCCGCTGCAGCAACGGCCGCGGTCGGATTCACCGC
The DNA here is from genome assembly GCA_040081515.1 of Chthoniobacteraceae bacterium. Taxonomy (GTDB): domain Bacteria; phylum Verrucomicrobiota; class Verrucomicrobiia; order Chthoniobacterales; family Chthoniobacteraceae; genus SXWH01. The sequence continues at coordinate 1,196 of JBEBGK010000714.1, read as the reverse complement.
GACGCCGACGAACCAAGGAGGTGATCGATGAGCAGGCTGCTCGCATTCGCGCTTCTGCTATTCATCTGGGGCGTGGCCGCTGCCCAGGAGCGCGTGGCCCGCGTCGGCTACCTGAGCTGGCAGGATTCGGGCATGTACCACGAGATGACGCTGAACGGATTTATCGGCGGTCTGCGTGATGAGGGCTTCGAGCCGGGAAGGAACCTCGAATTGCTGCGCCGCTCGGCATCCAACGATCCCGAGCGTTTCAAGCCCATCGCGCGCGAGCTGGCGGCGAACAACGTCGACCTGTTCTTCGCTCCCGCCACGCCGATGGCGGCCGCGGCCTGGAGCGCGGCCAGGAACACCCCCATCGTCGTGGCGACGATTGCCGATCCCGTGCAGCTGGAGTTCGTGAAGTCGCTGGCACGGCCCGGCACGCGCGTGACCGGCGTCACGACGCTCAACGACGCCCTCACGGTCAAGCGGATGCAGTTGCTGATGGAACTCGTTCCTGGCCTGACGCGCGTCGGTGTCGTGATCGACGAGGCCATGCGCACGGCCTGCTCGCAGGAGATCGACCTTGCCGAGAAGGCGGCGCGGCAGCTCGGGCTGACACTGATGATGGTGCACGTCGACCGCCCGGAGATGCTCGACGCGGCGTTTCGCAAGCTTGTCGCCCTGAAGGTTCAGGCCGTCGTCACCACACTGCTTTCCACGCGCAACAACCTGGAACTGGAGTACGCCGAGGCGGCGCTGCGCCATCGGTTGCCGTCGATGTTCGAGCTCGAGTTCGCGGCGCACAACGGCGGCCTAGTCAGCTACGGCCCCGATTTCGTCGATGTCTTCAGGCGCGCTGGCCGCTACGCCGGGCGCGTGCTGAAGGGCGGCAAGCCCGCCGAAATGCCGATGGAGCAGCCGCGCGAGTTCCGCCTGGTGCTCAACATGAAGACGGCCAAAGCACTCGGCATCAAGATCCCGGGGTCGGTCCTGCTGCGCGCCGACCGGGTGATTGAATAGGCTGAGTCGGGCTGTGAACGTCCGATTCGCGGCGAATCGGAGGTCAGGCTCGAACTTCCGCTTTTGGCCGATAGCCGACATCCACCAACGACCGCTTTCGACCCAAAGCCGACATTCACGGACGTCAGTTTTGTGAGGTAGGAAGGGCATACAAACCCTGATTCCTACCAATGGTGGCACACGACGCGAGATAAGCC
>JBEBGK010000052.1:0-10401 GCA_040081515.1 Chthoniobacteraceae bacterium | reverse complement strand
CCCGCATTCACCCATGAAACTCCCCTTCCCCGCCCTCCTCCTCGCCCTCGCCAGCACCGCCGTCGCGCACGACGCGAACATCGAAATGGCGAAGGCCGCGAATGCATTCCTCGCTTCGCTGACCCCCGAACAAAAGTCGCAGGCGACATTTCCTTTCGAGAGCGAGGCGAACGGGGAGCGCGTGAACTGGCATTTCATTCCACGCGAGCGAAAGGGCCTCCCCATCAAGGCGATGACCGAACCGCAGCGCGCACTGGCGAGGGCGCTGCTGAAGACCGGGCTGAGCGACGACGGTTTCAAGAAGGCGGAAATCATCCAGAGCCTCGAGGCCATCCTGCGCGTGATGGAGAAGGACACCACCGGCAAGCGCGATCCGGAGAAGTATTACGTAAGTGTCTTTGGCACGCCCGGCGGCAAGGATCCATGGGCCTGGCGCTGGGAGGGGCATCACCAGTCGTTCAACTACACCAGCGTCGCCGACGCCGCACCGTCGATGACGCCGTCGTTCTTTGGGAGCAATCCGGGTGAGGTCCGCGAAGGCGATCGCAAGGGCCTGCGCGTGCTCGGTACCGAGGAGGATCTCGGGCGCGCGCTCGTGAAATCGCTCGACGAGGAGCAGCGCAAGACCGCGGTGATCCTGGCCGAGGCGCCGAAGGAGATTTTCAACGACCCCAAGCGCCCGGACTCGACGAAGCCGGAGGGACTCGCCTACTCGAAGATGACGGCCGGGCAGCAGGCAGCGCTGGTGAAGATCATCAAGGAATACCTCTTCCGGTGCCGCCCGGATGTCGCGGCCGAGGAGTTTGCGAAGATTGAGAAATCGGGACTCGGCAACGTGTACTTCGCTTGGGCGGGCGGCTTTGAACTGGGCCAGCCGCACTACTATCGCGTCCAGAACGCGGCATTCGTCCTCGAATACGACAACACGCAGAACAACGCGAACCACGTCCACAGCATCTGGCGTGAGTTCGGCGGCGACTTCGGCGCTGACTTGCTGAAGCAGCACGTCCGCGAACGGCACGCCAAGTAGTCAGCCGGTCCGCAGCCCGCTTCGCTACTCGGAGATCTTCACCTCTTCGGGCCTGGCGGTCGTGAGACAACGCGAGGCGCTGGCGAAGATTTTGTTGAGCGACTCGCGGTCCGCCACGCGGTATTCCACCGTGCGCGCATGAGTCGTCACGGGGTAGCTCTTCACGACTTTCTTCCACGCATCCGTTCCGCTGCGCTCGGCGGCCTCGGTCAGGAGGCTCTGGACCTTCCCGATCGTCGCCGCGCCGATGCCACCGGGGCCGGCGGTGACCGCGGGCTCGATGTAGTAGAAGCGGACGGCAAGCTGGCCGCTGGTGTCCACGTTCACCTCGGTGACGCGCGCAGCGCCATCGACCACATACTCATGGCTGCTCACGCTCAACATCGCGGAGAGGAGCACCTGGTAGGTTCCGCCCGGCATGTTGCAGCGCCAGATGGGCCGGGGTGAATTCACGGGCTGCTGCGGAGCGGGCGTCGGCGTGGGGGAAGGCGTCTGGGCCAGGACAGTCGAGACGAGGGCGAGGCAAAGCAGGGTTCGGCGCATGGGGTCGGCGGGTTTCCACGATGGAAGCGCCCGGCCGCCCGGCGTGCAAACACTTCATCGCGGCAGGACCAGTTCCGGTTGCTCGATCGAGACCAGTTCCCAGTCCCATGGCTTCCACCCGCGCTTGTGCCACGTCATCGTGAAGGGCTCGCGCAGCGCATTCACGTCGTCGCGCGCAAACATCGCCAGCGCGCCGCCAAATCCCCTGAGCGTCACCTTCTCCCGGACGATCCCGCGGCCGGCCTCGATCGCGGCACTCCCTTCGCCGCGCTCGATCGTGAGGGTGAGGAACTGGCCGAAGACCACCCGGCACTCACGGACCACAAAAGCTTTGTCGTGCCGCCATCGATCCCCGTAGTCTTCGGCAATCAGGTGGCCCATCGAATCGAAGTCACGTTTTTCGAGCATCGAGAGGAGCCTGCCCTGCACCCGGCTGAGCTGCCGCTCCGGTTGAATCCACCAGAACAGCCAGCCAGACGCCAGGGCGAGAGCCACGAACACAGCCAGAACCAATTTCTTGAAATCCATGAGCAAGAGGGAGCCGAGATACCACCAGAACGTCGCCGCAATCCTGCGCAACCGCGAAGGAAAAATCCTGATCTGCGAGCGCCTCCAAATCCCGAATGCGTGGCAGTTCCCCCAGGGCGGAGTGGACGAGGGGGAGACCGTCGAGCAGGCCCTCGTCCGCGAGGTCTGGGAGGAGGTCGGCCTCGATGCCGGTGATTTCCGCGTCGTCGAGAAGCGCGGCGGATACCGCTACCTTTTCCCGAAGGGGCCGAAGAAGGGGCATGATGGCAAAGTGCAGACCTACTTCCTGTGCGACTTCCTGGGCGAGGACTCGAAGATTGATCTGCACACCCACCATCCGGAGTTCCGCGCATGGAAATGGATCCATCCGCAGGAGTTTCGCCGGGAGTGGCTGCCGGGGATGAAACTGGACGTGTATTCCCGGGTCTTTGAGGACTTTTTCGGGGTCCGCCTGTGAAGCGCCCCCCTTTCCGGCAATACTTTGTTCGACAGTGAGCCTGAATCCTGCTCCAAAGCACGAACGCCGAGATCGATGAACTGATTTGCCTGGGTCTGCCCGGCAAGCGGTTGACCGCCGCGGCAAAAATTGACCCACACCAAAATGTCAGCAGAACAAGACAACCACTGGCTGGAATCAACCGTGAACGAGTTGAACAACCTGCTGCAGGTCATCTCGGAATCGTCCCGGGCACTCGAGCCGATCTGCGAGACGAACCCCGAGGGCACCCGCTATTTCGCGTTCCTCCGGAACGGCCTCGACCGCGCCAAGCAGGTCACCGGCCAGTTGGTCTCCAAACTCGGGGGCCAGACCGCTCCGCCGCCGGCTGAACCCAAGCCGGCGCCCGCGACTGCCGCACCGCGCCGCCCGCCTGTGGCGATCGAGAACCCCGACGGGACAAAGGAACTCATTCTCATCATCGACGACGAGGCGCTCATCGTCGCACTCGCGAAGCGGATGCTCACCGATGCCGGCTACCGGGTCGTCACTTCCGCGGAGCCGTTCCAGGCGCTGGAGATTTTCAAGCAGCTCAAGGATCAGGTGGATCTCGTGATCCTGGACTTCACGCTGCCGATCATGGACGGCTCCGAGGTGTTCGATGAACTGCGCAAGCTCCGGTCCGACGTGGCGGTGATGCTCAGCAGCGGTTTTGCCGAACAGGAGAAGGTCCGCGCGATGCTGACCCAAGGGCTGCGCGGCTTCCTCCCGAAGCCCTACACGCAGGAAAAACTCCTGCTGCAGGTCCGCTCCACGCTGGACGCGATCCGGACGGTGAAGGCCAAGGCCTCGTAGCCGCCATCAAAATTCGGTTGGCGCGCCGTTCTTGCATCATTGCTCGTGCCCTTGCCCCGAGAGAGCAGGAGCATGAGCATGACAAAGAGTAAGGCCAGTCGTGTTTTCCAACAGGTCTGCTAGTGCTCACGTCACTCGATGCTTGATGGCGTGGCAGGACGTCACGCGCAACCGGCGGACGCTCCCCGCCCGCGGCAGCCGCGGTTACTTCGATGCAGCGGTGTTCTTCTCGGTCGAGGCCGTCGCGGGCGGATGCCTGCTGAACTCGATCAAATCGCCGAGGATATTGACGGCTTCGTTGCGAATCGGATCCATCCTCGCACCCGGTTCGTCCGCGCCCGCGTCACCTTCGTCGTCGGCGGCGGCCACCTTGGTTTCCTTCTGCTTGTCCTCGCCCGCCGCGACTTCCTTGGCCGGCTTCTTCTCCTGCTTCACCTGGAGTTCCGCCTCCGCGGCGTTGTCCACGGTGATCTCGTAAACCTTCTCCTCCGGGCGCTTCAATTTCGCGCGCTCCGCCGTCCGCGCCTCCTTGCGGGCCTTGTCCTCATCCAGCTCCGTCCGGCGGACTTTTTCATTCAGCGAGATCTTGTTTTCAGCGATGCGTTTCTTGGTCCGCTCGATGTCCTCGATGATCCAGCGGAATTCCTGCTCCCCCGCGACCCTGGTCGCGGAGCGCTGCTTGAGTTCATTCTTGAAGAGCGGGGCCTCCCATTTTTCGAAAGGCACGGGGTCGATCGTGTCGTACGGCATCGGATTCTTGAGCGCCACTTCGCCGATGTCCGACTGATCCCAGAGCGAGGGCAGACGCACATCGGACTGCACCCCTTGCAACTGCGTGGAGCCTCCGGAGATGCGGTAGAATTTCTGAATCGTGAGCTTGAGCGCGCCAGCCTCGTTGCCCGTGCCGCGACCGCTCAGGGAAAGCGGGATGATGTTCCCGAGTTCCACCATCGTCTGCACCGTGCCTTTGCCGAACGTCGTGGAATCGCCGACGATCACCGCCCGGTTGTAGTCCTGCAACGCGGCGGCGAAAATCTCGCTCGCCGAGGCGCTGAGCTTGTTGGTGAGAACCAGCATCGGCCCGTCGTAGAGCACGCTGCCCCGGTCCTTGTCCTTGAGGATCGAATTCCGGTTGTTGCTGTCGCGCGCCATCACCACGGGCCCGCTCTTGATGAAGAGCCCGGTGAGATTGATCGCCTCCTCCAGGGAGCCGCCGCCGTCGCGGCGCAGGTCCATCACCAGCCCCTGGATGTTTTCCTTCTTCAGCCGCTCGAGCAGGACGCGGATGTCCTTCGTCGTGCTCTTGGCGCCGCTGCGCTGCATGTCGGCATAGAAGGAGGGAAGGACGATCCAGCCGAGCCGTTGCACCGAGCCGTCCGGCAGGCGGCGCTCGACGAGTTCCGCCTTCGCTTCCTGCTCCTTCAGCTTGACCTTCTTCCGGACGATCTCGACGACCTTGCGGGCGGAGGGATCCGTCGCATTCGCGGGGATCACCCGCAGGACGACCGTGGTGTCCTCCTTGCCGCGAATCATCTCGACGACCTTGTCGAGCTTCATGTCCAGGGTCTCGACGAACCCGGAATCGCCCTGCGCCACGGCGCTGATCCGGTCGCCGACCTTCAGGCGTCCGCTCTGGTCCGCCGGACCGCCGGGAACGAGTTCACGAATCTTGGCATAGCCTTCCTCGCTGGTCAGCACCGCCCCGATCCCGATGAGCTGCAGGCTCATGTTGATGTTGAAATTATCCATCTGCGACCGGCTCATGTACTCCGAGTGCGGGTCGTAAGTCTCCGCGAGGACGCTCAGGAAGGCGGCCATCACGTCCTCCTCGGTCTGCTCGCGCAGGCTGCGGAGAAGCTGGTCGTAACGCCGCGTGATGACCTTCGCCGGCGGCTCCACCTTGTCCATCGCCAGCTTGCGATCCAGCAATTCGCCCTCGACGCGATCCCGCCAGATGCGGTCCGCCTCGTCCGCATCCTTCGGCCACGGCGACTTCTGACGGTTCAGCTCCACCATGCGCGTCCCGGTGAAATCATAGTTCTGACCGAGCAGTTCCTTCACCTTCACCACGCGATCCTCCACGCGCTTGCGGTAAACGTCGAAAATTTTCACCGCTGGATCCAGATTCCCGGCCATGATGTCATCGTCCAGCGTGGTGCCGTATTTCGCCGAAAACCCGTCCACGTCCTTCTGGGTGAGGAAGAGGTGGTTGTAATCGAGACGCTCGAGGTAATTCTTCAGCAACTGCTTCGAGACCCCGTCATCCAGCCGACGCCGCGCGTAATGGGCCTTCTCGAGCAATTCCCCCACGGTCTGGGCGACTTTCGGCGCGATTTTCTTGAAGTCCTTGTCGTTCGCGCCCTTGGCCACGGGCGTGAACACGAGGGACGCCAGAACCGGCACGGCGAGGCAGCGGGGAAAAATCATGGCAGATGAGTGAGTTTTGGTATTTCGCTGATGGTGGCAGAGTTTCAGGGGCGTGCAAGGGATTCGCGGCCCAAAAAATCCCGCGCTCGACATGCCTGCCGCATTCCGCAACCTGTCGCGGCCAATGGAAATCGATTGCTTCACCGGCGGGCTCTTCGACACGAACTGCTTTTTCCTGCGTGATTACGGCATCCTCATCGACGCGCCACAGGACGCAGCGACGTGGCTCGAGGAGGAAGGCTATCCTGTCCGGACCCTGCTGCTCACCCACGGGCATATCGATCACGTCTGGGACGCCGCCGCGATCCGCCGGGCGCACGACTGCCGCGTCGGGTACCACCCCGAAGGGCTGCCGATGCTGACCACGCCGAATTTCTTCAAGCAGTTCGGCTTCAATTGGGAAATCGAGATCGTCCCCGCGGATTTTCTGATCGAGGAATCGCCGGCCGTCGCGATCGACGGGCTGGAATTCCAGGTGCTCCACGTTCCCGGGCATTGTCCGGGCAGCCTTTGCTTCTTCGACCGAAAAAGCGGAATCCTCTTCGGGGGCGACGTCCTTTTTGCCGGCAGCATCGGACGGACGGATCTGCCGGGCGGAGACATGGCGCTCCTGCTCGAGGGCATTCGCAGCAAACTGTGGCCGCTCGGCGACGACGTGAAGGTGCTTCCGGGGCACGGGCCCGCCACCACGATCGGAACGGAACGGCGGACCAATCCGTTCGTCGGGGAATCGGCGGGGTTAGCAACCTGAAACGCCGGACCCGGCCTCGCTCGGGTGCCTCGCCGTCAAAGTTCCGGCGTCCGCCGGGATACTCTACCCACACCCACATGAAATCCTCCTCCCCTTCCCCATCCCAGCAGCCGGCGGTTTCCTCACGGCGCGAATTCATCCGGCAGAGCAGCCGCATCGCCGCAGGCACGGCGCTCGCCGGAGTCGCGATCCCGCATGTGCATTCCGCGACGGATCATTCGGTGCGCCTCGCCCTCATCGGCTGCGGGGGACGCGGAAGCGGCGCGCTCGCGAACGCGATGCACGCGACCGCCCTGCCGGTGAAACTCGTCGCGATGGCGGACCTTTTTGAAAACCGGATGCAATCGGCGCATCGCACGCTGAGCACGAATTTCTCCGACCGCGTGGATGTGCCGGCGCAGCGGCAGTTCATCGGCTTCGATGCATTCAAGCACGCGATCGACAGCCTGCGCCCCGGCTCGGGGGACATCGCGATGCTCACGGGCTACGCCGGCTTCCGCCCGGGGCAGCTCGCGTACGCGGTGAAAAAGGGCGTCAACGTTTTCATGGAAAAGTCATTCGCGTGCGATCCGCCCGGGGTGCGCCGCGTGATCCAGGCGGGCGCCGATGCGGAAAAGAAGGGCCTGAAGATCGCGGCGGGACTGATGTGCCGGCATTCACGGAACCGCCAGGAACTCATCAAGCGCATCCGTGCCGGCGAACTGGGCGACATCCAATTGATCCGCGCCTACCGCATGGGCCCCAGCGGACCGCTCGGCCCGCGCCCCGCGGCGACAGGTGAACTGGAATGGCAGCTCCGCAATTTCACGAAGTTCCTGTGGGTCTCGGGCGGCCTCTTCGCGGAGATGGACATCCACCAGATCGACGAGCTCTGCTGGATCAAGGATGCGTGGCCGGTATCCGCGCACGGAATCGGCGGCCGCGTCGCGAACAGCACCGACCGCAGCCAGAATCTGGATTCCTTTTCCATCGAGTGGACCTTCGCGGACGGCACGAAGGCTTACGACGTCGTGCGCTACATCCCGAAATGTTTCAGCGAGTTCGCGACGTACATCCACGGCACGAAAAAAGCCGCGCAGTTCTCCGGAAACATCCACGCCGGGACCGTCCACACCTACAAGGATCAGCGTTGCGAAAAGGGCAACATCGAATGGGCTGCGCCGGACGAGGAGTTCACGCCTCACCAGGCGCAATGGAACGATTTCCTCGACGCGATCCGCAATGACGTTCCGTTCAACCAGGCCGACCGCGCGGCGAAGTCGAACCTCGCGGACATCATGGGCCGCGCCGCGGTGCACATGGGCCGGGTCATCACGTGGGACGAGGCCATGGCGTCGAAATTTCAGTTCTGCCCGAACATCGACAGCCTCGCATTCGACAGCGCGCCGCCCATCATCGCCGATGCCGAGGGCCGCTACCCGGTGCCGATTCCCGGCGAATGGTCGGAGATCTGACGCAGCCGCGCGGCTCAGGCCCTCGACAGTTCCTCGAGTAACGCGCGGTTCAGGCGGATTCCGGCCTCGAAGTTTTCGACCGGGAAATTTTCATTCGGCGCGTGGGCGCGGCAATCCGGCAGCGCCAGGCCGAGCAGCAGCGTTTCCACGCCGAGGATCCTGCGGAATGTATTCACGATGGGAATGCTGCCGCCCTCGCGGATCAGCGCCAGCGGCCGGCCGAGGAATGCAAGTGCGAGCGCCCGCTGCGCGGCCTTGCCAAATGTGGAGTGCGGGTCGGTCAGGTAGGGATCACCGAAGTGGCCGTCCTGGATCTCGATCGTCACGCCGGGAGGGCAATTCGCGGCTAGGTGACGGCTCACTTTCGCGAGGATGTCCGCGGGCCGCTGGTTCGGGACGAGGCGGAACGTCAGTTTCGCGAATGCCTCGCGCGGAATGACGGTCTTGCTCCCCGTGCCCTGGAATCCGCCGCCGATCCCGTTCACCTCCGCGGTCGGGCGGCCCCATGCGCGCTCCACCGTGCTGTATCCCGCCTCGCCAAATGGCCGCGGCGCGCCGGTCACGGCGAGCAGTTCGCGCTCGCCGAATGGCAGTGCGGCCCACGCATCCCGCTCCCACTGCGCGAGCGGCGTCACGTCGTCATAGAAACCGGGCACCGTCACCCGTCCATCGGGGTCGTGCAGCGTGGCGACCAACCGCGCGAGCGCAGTCGCGGGATTCATGACGGCGCCGCCGTAGATCCCGCTGTGGAGATCGATTGACGGGCCGTGAACGCGCACCTCCATCGCGGCGATTCCGCGCAGGCCGTAGGTGAAGGTCGGCGTGCCGGGCGCGATCATGCCCGTGTCGCTCACGGCGATCAGATCGCAGCGCAATTCATCCCGATGACTGACGAGAAACTCCTCCAGATGCTGGCTGCCCACTTCCTCCTCTCCTTCGATGAGGAAGATCAGATTGACCGGCAGTTCGCCGTTCTCGCGGAGCGATTCGCCCGCACCGATCACATGCGCGAGGATCTGGCCCTTGTTGTCCGTCGCGCCGCGGGCGTAGATGACGCCGTCGCGCACGACGGGCTCGAACGGCGGCGATTTCCACTCGGCGATCGGCTCGACGGGCTGCACATCGTAGTGCCCGTAGATCATCACCGTCCGCAGGCCCGGACGATGTGCGTTCCGCGCCAGGACGATCGGATGCCCGCCGGTGGGATGCAGCTCCGCCGTGAGGCCCGCGCCTCGGAGTTTCGCGACCAGCCATTCGCCGCACCGGGCCACGTCGGCCTTGTGCGCAGGCTCGGTGGAAACGCTCGGAAATCGCAGAAACGCGAACAGATCCTCGATGTGCTGGTTCATTTGCGGACGCTACCGGTGTGCCGCCGAAGCATCAACTTCGCAGACAGGCAATCCTGCCGGAATTCACTTCGGCCAACGCGTGTCTGGACTTGCACGCCGTTCGTTCCTTACAAGCCATGGTTCCCTTTTTAATGAGCACCGAACCGCCCGCATCGCCGCCCACGCCGTCCGATTTCATCCGCGATATCGTCGCCCAGCACGTGCGCGAGGGACGTTACCCGCGGATCCTCACGCGATTTCCGCCCGAGCCGAACGGCTACCTGCACATCGGCCACGCCAAGAGCATCTGCCTGAATTTCGGAATCGCGCTCGAGTTCGGCGGCGCGTGCAACCTGCGCATGGACGACACGAACCCCACCAAGGAGGACATCGAGTATGTTGAGAGCATCATCCGCGATGTGGACTGGCTCATCGGCGGATGGGCGGACCACGTGAAGACCCCGAAAATCTTCCATGCGAGCGACTACTTCGGGAAGTTCTACGAATACGCCGGGCTCCTCATCAAGAAGGGGCGCGCATTTGTATGCGACCTCACGGGCGAGCAGGTGGCGGAGTTCCGCGGCGCACCGGACCGCCCGGGCCGGCCGAGCCCGAACCGCGACCGCTCCGTCGAAGAGAATCTGGACCTCTTCGCGCGGATGCGAGCCGGCGAGTTCCCTGATGGCGCAAAAACCCTGCGCGCCAAAATCGACATGGCCTCGCCCAATGTCCACCTGCGCGACCCGGTGCTGTATCGCATCCGCCATGCCGCGCACCAGAACACCGGCGGCGAATGGTGCATCTACCCGATGTACGATTACGCGCATTGCATCAGCGACGCCATCGAGGGCATCTCGCATTCCGTTTGCACGCTCGAGTTTGAAGTCCATCGCCCGCTGTACGACTGGATCATCGACGAACTGGGATTGTGGAATCCGCGCCCCCGTCAGTATGAATTCGCGCGCCTGAACCTGAACTACACGGTGATGAGCAAGCGGAAGCTCCTGCAGCTCGTCGAGGAAAAGGCCGTCACCGGCTGGGATGACGCC
>JBEBGK010000713.1:0-2742 GCA_040081515.1 Chthoniobacteraceae bacterium | reverse complement strand
GCGTTGCCCAGGGTGTGTGCGCCTCCGGCGCATCTGCGGACGGCGACAGGAATGTCGCCGCTCCCTGCCGCTGCCCGCCCGCTGGTGGAACGCACAATCCGTGCGCGCTTCGTGGTGTGTGCGATGCAGGAGGAAAAACGCGCAGCGGCGTGCGCGTTCCGCCGGGATGAGTTTGCTACTTCGCGGCGCGGTCGACCCACCGGTAAGCCTCGCGCGAATTCTTCCAGAAATACTTCTCGCACGCCTCGCGCCCCTTCGCGGTGAAGTACTCGCTCACGATGCGGAACTGATCGGCATACGTGCCGCCCTTTTCGCACACGGGCCAGTTGCTCCCATACACGAGCCGGTCTTCGCCGAAGCACTCCCAGCAGTGATCGAGCACCGGCGCGTAGAATGCGGTGTCGCGCGGCGCATTTCCCCATTTCATCGCGGATTCGCGGGTCTGCTCCATCAGCGCGGACACTTTGCAAAAGACGTTCTTCTGTTTGCCGAGCGCTGCCATTCCCGTGCGCCATTCGTCGGACAATTCCGCCGCGACTTTCGCACCTCCGACATGATCGATGACGAATCTTAGCGCAGGTGCGTTCGCAGCCATTTTTGCCACCGGCAGAAGCCCCGCCGCTAGGCCGTTGAGATCGAGCTGCAAGCCCATGTCCGCCATCAGCGAGAGTCCCTCGCGGAATTCGGGTTTGTCCACATTCTCGAAAAGCTCCGCACCGGAAACACGGATGCCGCGGAAGATCCGATTCGCGGCGAAGCGCTTCAGATGCTTCGCAAAATCCACCTCATGCGGGGACAGATGCCCGACGAAACCGACGATGCTCTTTTCCGTCGCCGCGAGATCGAGAATCCACGCGTTATCCTCCAGCCATTTGCTCGCCTCGACGACGACCGTCTCGCGCACGCCGAGCGGCGAGGCGACGTCGAGCCAGTCCTTCGGCAGCACCGTGCGGTAGAGGGGCGTTCCCTTGGTGGGCCACGGCACGCCTTCCTTGCGCGAGGGGTCGTAGAAATGCGTGTGCGTGTCCACGATCCGCGATGCCGGCGGCGCGGCGGCGGCCCGGAGGGAGGAAGTGGCGAGGCCGGCGGCTGCGGCAGTGGTTTGCTGGAGGAAGGTGCGGCGGTTCATAAGGAGCGATTGAGTGGATCGCATCGTCGGCCGCCCGACTCAATCTCAGGCTTTCAACAGACGCCGCCTACGGCGCAGCCTTCCAGCGCCATGCGGTGATGGCGTTGAGTTCGCGGATGAACAGTTCGTCGCCGCACACGGCGAGGTGCGCCCATGTCTCCGCGGTGCTCACTTTGCGCTCATCGAGTTTGTCGAATTTCTCCGGCGTCGCGCGGAGCAGATAGAGCATGCCGCGTTCGTCGAGCGCGAGGAGGCGGTCGCCATTGGACACGAGGCTCCAGTATTTTCCGAAGCTTTCGCCGCTCGTCCATCGCTCGGCGCCGGTGGGCACGTCGATCGCCATCGCGCGCTGGCTGCGGAGATGGAGATACGCGGTGTCCTTCACGATGACGGGCGAAGTCATGTATCCCTGCGCCTTGAACTCCCACGCGCGCTCGATGCTCCATTTCCCGTCGCCGCGCGTCACGCGATATGCCGCCGTCTTCCCGCCGTAGGTCGCGGTGAAGACGAGATCGCCGACCACGGTCGGCGTGAGGATGTTCATGCCGCGAAACGCCGCGATCGGCTGCTCCCACAGGACGGCGCCATCGGCGGGATTCACGCCGGCGATTTTCTCGCGCGTCTGCACGACGAGTTGCCGCTGGCCACCGAGCTTCGCGAAGACCGGCGAGGAAAATGCGCTGCCCATCATCCCGCCGTCGTCCGCGAGCGTGCGCCACACGAGTTCGCCGTTCTGCGCCTTCAGCCGGCAGAATCCGCCGCCCGCCTGAACATACACCGCGTCGCCCTCGACGAGCGGCGATGAGGCAAAGCCGAACGCCGGCAGGGCGCTCTTGAGCTTCGCGGGAAAATCGAAACTCCACTGCTCCTTGCCGGTGTCGGCATCGAGGCACACGAGCACGTCGCGCATTCCCGCGACGAAAAGCCTGCCCTCGGAATACGCGGGCGTGGCGCGGATCCAGTCGCCATTCGACTTCGCGAAGAACGGGACGGACATCGATCCCTCCCACTCGTGCTTCCACAGTTCCTTGCCCGTCTTGCGATCCAGCGCGCGCACCACCTCCATTTTTTTGCCGACGGTTTCAGTGACAAACACGCGGTCGCCGACCACAACCGGCCCTGAGTAGCCCGGGCTCAGTTCCACGCGCCACGTCCGCTTCAGCGCATCGCCTTGCAGCGTCGCAGGCCATGCGCTGCCGTCCGCCTTTCCGTCACGTCCCGGCCCGCGCCACTGCGGCCAGTTCGCGGCTTCAGCGAAAAGGACAGTCGGGAGGAGCAATGGCAGGAGGAAACGCATGAGAGCGGGGATACGTCCGCAGAATGCGTTCGGATGTAAAATCCGAGTTCCTCGCAGGGCATCATTCCCGGCGTGCGGGAGATGAATAATTCCCTCGTGAGCCGGGACACCCCCTCCGCGCCCGAGAGGTCGTAGAATTGCGTGGGTGGCTCCACGATTCGCTACGCTGGCGGCGCTGCAGCAGTGTCGAGGGGGAGGGTTCGGGGGTTCACGTTGGAGTCGTTCATCATCCAGCGTGGCAAAGCGCGATGGAATTGGCGGCCACTCCATTTCACCACTTTGTCACACGACCTCCATCTGTTAGTCATGCGTGTAA
>JBEBGK010000712.1:0-2742 GCA_040081515.1 Chthoniobacteraceae bacterium | reverse complement strand
CGTGCGCTTCACTTCCGTAGCTCGTATGTCTCTCCTTCGCTCCACCACGCAGCTACCGCGCCACGCTCCGCCGTCGCTGAGCTTGGGGTCGTTAGGCGTTGCTACCCGTCTCCCATGAACGACGCCACAACGAGCCCTGATGCTGCGCTCCGTCGCGGGCGGCGCATCCCTATCGTCTGTGCTCTCAGCACCGGATTTAGCATTCTACTTCTCACCGCAATTGCTTTCCTCGCTGTGCAGGACCTCACCACGCACTACAATCTATACTACCTGCTCTGGAAGGCTGGCATCCGGTCATACGAGCGCCCGGTGGCATTCGGAGGTTTGCTTCACGACCACATCTATCGCAAGCGATTCATCGGGATGACCATCGCACAGATAGAACACGCCTTTCCGAACACCTTCTACAAAGTCCGCAAGCAACCGCCCATTGCGAAGCCCAATCAAGAGTTTTACATCGACGACTACCAGCAAGCCCAACGCGAAGAGGGTGGCTACGGGTTTTGTTGGCAAGCGATTTTCGAGGACGGACGCCTCAGTGAACTCAATGTGTTCAAGAACTAACTCCGAAATGACCGCAACGCCTAACCATGCGCTGCAGCGAACGGCTCCGCGTGTCACGGTAGCTGCTATTTCTGGCTCGGACCCGTCTCGTCCGTGCGTGGCGTTGTCCTACGCTCGTTGCCCCTTTCTTCGCCCCACCACGCAGCTACCGCGCCACGCTCCGCCGTCGCTGAGCTTGGGGTCGTTAGGCGTCGCTACACGTCTCCTGTGAACGAAAGCCACGGAATCCATGAGCATCGCCGAAACCCTCTACCTCCTCGCCTTTATCGCTCAGGTCGCGATGAACGTAGCCGTGGCATTCTACGTTTTTCCCATGTGGCGGCAGCGGCGTCTCAGCTTCCTCCTTATTCTCGGCATGGCCGCGCTCATCGACCTTTACATCGTTGTTGCCGATTGGATTATCAACCACCAGAGGATGCCGCAAAACGATTTTTACTGGTGCTGGTGCGCCGCTCGCCTTCTCAGCGTCGCAGACTATATTCTCTACGGCACTGGTATTATACTCATGGTTCGCCATCTCCGTTCCACACCGCCCGTCACTCCTCCAGTTCCAACGCCCAATGACAACACCCGCAACGCCTCCTGAGTAACTGAAGGGCTAAACTCCTCGAAATGAACGCTTCTCGCACCTTCAGTTACTCACCCGCCGTCAAAGGATTCCCATCCTTTTCAGGTGCTAACCATGCGCTGCAGCGCTGCTAACCGCCATGCGTTGCAGCGCCGGCGGAGTGGCCTTTCACGGACTGGATGAACTCCGTCGCGGCCCGGCGGATTTCCGCGGCTGCGTCGGCGCGCTGGACTGCGAACTTTGGCTTGAACCAAGGGAACAGGCCGATGACGTCGTGCAGCACGAGCACCTGGCCGCTGCACGCCGTGCCCGAGCCGATCCCGATGGTGGGAATGCGGACACGGGAGGTGATTTGCGCGGCGACCTCGGGAACGACCAGTTCCAGCAGGAGGCCGAATGCGCCGGCGCTTTCCACCGAGGCGGCATCCGCGAGGAGCGCCGCGGCCTGGTCCGGAGTCCGTCCCTTGATGCGGTATCCGCCCTCGATGCGGACGCGCTGGGGTTGCATCCCGATGTGGGCCATGACCGGGATGCCCGCGGATGCGATCGCGGCGACGTGGGCAGCGTGCGATGCGCCGCCCTCGAGTTTCACGGCGTGGGCGCCGGCGTCGATGAAGCGGCGGCTGTTTGCGAGGGCGAGTTCCGGGGTTTCGGCGCTGCCAAATGGAAGGTCGCCGATGATGAGCGCGCGCTTTGCGGCCCGGGCGACGGCGCGGGTGTGGTGCAGCATTTCGTCCATCGTCACGAGCGTCGTGTCCGGGTAGCCGAGGACGACCATGCCGAGGGAATCGCCGACGAGAATGACGTCGATCCCGCTCTCGTCGAGGAGACGGGCCATCGGGTAGTCGTAGGCGGTGAGCACCGCGATGGGTTCGCCGCGGTCCCGGGCGGCCTGGAATGAGTGGATGCGTTCGTTCATTTTCCTCCTCCCGCAGGAAAGGCAAAGCGGGGGCGAGTCCAAGCGAAATCGCCGGTCACCATGTGGAGGCGAAGAGTTCGACGGAGGCGGGATCTTCCAAGTGCGCGAGCAATCCGGCGATCGTCCGGTCCTGTCCGGGAAGGCGCAGGTCCGGGCGGATGTCGTTCAGCGGCGCGAGGACGAAGCGCCGCTCGTGGAGGCGCGGATGGGGGATGGTGAGATCGCTGCGGGAGATCACGAGGTCGCCGAGGTAGAGGATGTCGAGGTCGAGCGTGCGCGGCGCGTTTCGCGGGCGGCGGGACGGGCGGCCGAGGGCCGCCTCGATTCCGCGCAGGGCATCGAGGAGCGCATCGGGTTCGCCGGAGAAGGTCACTTCGATCACGGCGTTGAGGAATGCCGCCGCATCCGGTTCTGCGCCGACGGGTTCGGTTTCATACACTCGCGAGAGCGATACAGGCTCGCTGACTCCGGCGATGCGCAGCACGGCGTCCCGTCCTGCCGCGAGATTGGCAAGCCGGTCGCCGACATTGGAGCCGAGTGCGATGGCGGTTCTCATGGATGACGGATCACGAATGAAGAACGGCGCGGTGGCGACGGAGCGCCGCGCGTCCCGCCGGCCACGAAAATACAACGCGCAGCGCAAACTTCATCGTTTTGTGAAGTGGCCGCCGGGACGGGCGGCGCTCCCTTC
>JBEBGK010000711.1:0-2747 GCA_040081515.1 Chthoniobacteraceae bacterium | reverse complement strand
TCCCCACAGAGGCGACACCACCCCGCCGCGCCGCGGCTAAAGGGAAAGATTTTTCCGCCATGGCGCGAACTGCGGAACTTGGGCTAAAGAGACGGGCGATGACGAATGCGCCGACGCTGAAGATCCACGAGGTCTATGAGTCCATCCAGGGCGAGAGCACCTGGGCGGGCTGGCGCTGCGTGTTCGTGCGGCTGACGGCGTGCGACCTGCGCTGCAACTATTGCGACACGGAGTATGCCTTCTACGATGGGAAGAAGCGCACGCTCGATGATGTTTTTGCGGAGGTGACCGCATTTGACAGCCCGCTCGTGGAGATCACCGGCGGGGAACCGCTGCTCCAGAAGAATGTGCTGACGCTGATGACGCGGCTTTGCGACGCAGGGAAGACGGTGCTCATCGAGACGAGCGGCGCGCATGACATCTCGCCGATCGATGCGCGCGTGCATCGGATCATGGACTTGAAGACGCCCGGCAGCGGCGAGTGCGCGCGGAATCTGTGGGGCAACATCGAACACCTGAACAAGGGGGATGAGGTGAAATTCGTCATCGGCTCGCGGGAGGACTACGAGTGGTCGCGGGAGCAGGTGCGGACACATCGGCTCGATGAACGCTGCGGCTGCGTGCTGTTCTCGCCGATCTTCGGCCGGATCGAGCCGCGCGCGATCGTGGAGTGGATCCTGGAGGACAGGCTGCCGGTGCGATTCCAGCTCCAGATGCACAAGTTCATCTGGGACCCGAAGCAGAAGGGTGTGTGAGGAATTGCGGATTGCGGATTGCGGAACACGAAACTATTCCTGCGCCCGCCCGTTTCACTTCCCGCATTCCGCTCCCATGAAGGTCCGCCTCACCAAGGATTTCCAGTTCGAAGCCGCCCAGACGCTGCCGTGCGCTCCCGAGGGCCACAAGTGCCGGCAGATGCACGGGCACAGCTTCAAGGTGGAGATTTCCGTGGAGGGCGAGACGGATCCGAAGACGGGGTGGTTCTACGATCACGCGGAGATCTCGCGCGCGATGAAGCCGCTGCTCGAGGTGCTGGACCACGGATACCTGAATGAGATCCCCGGGCTGGAGAACCCGACGATCGAGAACATGTGCGCGTGGTTCTGGGCGAAGCTCGCGCCGCAACTGCCGGGGCTCGCGGAGATCGTGATCCACGAGACGCCGACCGCCCGTTGCTCGTATCGCGGGGCGTGACCATCAAACGCTTGGCAAGCACGCCGCGTCCGCTACTTTCCCGGCCGAATGAAACGCTTCGTCCTTTCCATCTGCATCGCGACCGCCGCGCTCGGCCTCGGGGCCTGCGAACCGCACTCCGCGGAGAATCTGCCCGAGCACTACAAGCACAAGGGCGGCCACCACGCCGATGCGGACCACGGCAAGGCCCCGGCGCAGGGTGAAAAGGCACACGCGCCCGCGCCCGCACACAAGGGCTGACGCCGGAGCCGGCGCGCGACCTGGAATGAAATGAAGCCGGGACCAAAGTCGGGCTTCCTCGGCGCGCGGATGAGGAGTTTCGCCTGCGCGGGGCGCGGCGTGGCGCTGCTGCTGCGGAGCCAGGTGAATGCGCGCATCCATCTGCTCGCCACCGTCGTCGTGATTGCGGGGGGAATCGGATTCGGCGTCACCTCCGGCGAATGGTGCCTGCTGGCGATCGCGATGGGCATGGTCTGGTCCGCCGAGGCCGCCAATGCCGCGCTGGAGCAACTCGCGGATCGCGTGAACCACGAGCACGATGAACGCATAGGCCGGGCGATGGATGTCGCCGCCGGCGCCGTGCTGCTCGCGGCGATCGCCGCGGCGGCCGTCGGGTTCCTCGTTTTCGGTCCGCGCGTGTGGGCGCTGCTGCGGGGCGGCTGAAATTTTCCTCAGCGCGCCAGCCCCTCGCGAAGATACCAGTCGTAGGTCATGCGGATGCCTTCCTTCAGCCCGATTCGCGGCGCCCAGCCGAGCCCGCGGAGGCGCGAGCTGTCCATGAGCTTGCGCGGGGTGCCGTCGGGCTTTGAGGTGTCGAAGGTGAGCGCGCCCTGGAAGCCGAGCACTTCGCAGATGGCCTCCGCGAGCTCGCGGATGGTCACGTCGTCGCCGTAGCCGATATTGATCAGCGCGGGGTCGTCGTAGTTCTCGAGCAGGAAGCGGCACGCGGAGGCAAGGTCGTCGCCATGGAGGAATTCACGCCGGGGCGTGCCCGTGCCCCACACGACGACCTCCTTCGCGCCCGCGAGTTTCGCCTCGTGGACCTTTCGCAGCAGCGCGGGAAGGACGTGGGAGCTGTTCAGATCGAAATTGTCGCCGATGCCATAAAGATTCGTCGGCATCGCGCAGACGAACTTTTTCCCGTACTCGCGCGCATAGGCCTGGCAGAGCTTGATGCCGGCGATCTTCGCAATCGCATAAGCCTCGTTCGTCGGCTCGAGGGCGCCGGTGAGCAGTTCGCTCTCGGCGATCGGCTGCTTCGCGAGCTTCGGGTAGATGCACGAGCTGCCGAGGAAGAGGAGCTTCTCCGCGCCAAAATCGGCCGCGGCCTCGGTCACGTTGTTCTGGATCTGCAGATTCCACAGCAGGAATTCGACCGGGAAATCGTTGTTGGCCTTGATGCCGCCGACCTTCGCGGCCGCGACCACGACGACCTGCGGCCGCTCCCTCTCGAAGAACGCGCGCGTCGCCTCCCGCTCGCGCAGGTTCAGCTCCCGCGAAGTGCGCGTGAGCAGATTGGGATACCCGGCGCGCTGGAGTTCGCGGTGGATCGC
>JBEBGK010000710.1:0-2751 GCA_040081515.1 Chthoniobacteraceae bacterium | reverse complement strand
GACCCCCGAGATGGTGCGGGCGAGCCACATCCTTTTCCGGCTCGCGCCCGAATCGACTCCCGAGCAGGTCACGGCGAGCTTGAAGAAGGCCGAGGCGGCGACCGGACGCGCGAAGAAGGAGGACTTTGCAAAGCTGGCCGCGGAACTGAGCGAGGAACCGGGCGCGGCGGAACGCGGCGGCGACCTCAACTTTTTCCCCCGGCAGGGCGCCATGGTGGAGGAGTTCGCGCAGGCTGCGTTCAAGATGAAGAAGGACGAAATCTCGCCCGAGCCCGTTCGCACGCAGTTTGGCTACCACGTGATCAAGGTGACGGACCGCAAGCCCGCGGGGAAGCAGTCGCTCGACGAGGCAAAGCCGCAGATTCTCGCCCACCTCACGCGGGAGCGGAAGCGGCTGGCGATCGACGGCGTCGTGAACAGCCTGCGAACGGGCGCCGACGTGAAGATCACCCTGCCTGGTGGTGACGCCCCTGCCGGCGCAGCGACCCCGCCCGGGGCGAAGTAGTTCCGGCGGGCTCCGACACCGAGAAAAGGGATCACGCTGCACGCCCCGCTCGCGGGTTGCAGCGCGGGGCGCATCCTGTTGAAGTGCGGTCGCATCATCCCAGCCCATGTCTGCATCCAAGAACCACACGAACAACGTCGGCGTCATCGGCCTGGGCATCATCGGCACGCGGGTCGCGGCGGGTCTGCGACACTGCGGGTTCAACGCCTACGTCTGGAACCGCACGCCGAAGCCCGCGCCGAATTTCCTCGGCTCACCCGCGGAGGTCGCCGAGCTGTGCGACATCATCCAGCTCTTCGTGGCCGATGCGGATGCGGTGATGAAAACCATCGACGCGCTCAGCGACGTCCTGACGCCGGATCATCTCATCATCTGCAACGCGACGATCGGACTCCAGGGCACCCTCGATGCGGCGAAGCGCGTCCGCGAAATCGGCGCGCGGTTTCTCGACGCGCCTTTCACCGGCAGCAAGGGAGCGGCCGACCGGCGCCAGCTCGTCTATTACATCGGCGGCGAGGAGCAGGATTTTCTCCGGGCCCAGCCGGTCCTGGAGGCGACCAGCAAGGCCATCGTCCGCATCGGCGAGGTCGGCCAGGCCGCCGTGGTGAAGGTCGTCACGAACCTCATCAGCGCCGTCACCGCCCAGACGCTTGCGGAGGCGCTCGCGATCGTAAAACGCGCCGGGATCCGCCCGGAGGCGCTGGCCGAGGCGATCGAAAACAACGCGATGCGCAGCGGAGTCACGGACTTGAAACTGCCCGCGATGATCTCCGGCGATTACACGCCGCATTTCGCGCTCAAGCACATGTTCAAGGACGTGCAGCTCGGCATCCAGCTCGCGAACCAGTTCGGCCTCGAAGTGCCGGCGACCGGCACGGTGGGTGCGGTCATGTACAGCATGTTGACCAAGGGATGCGGCGATCTCGACTACGCCGCGGTGTTCAAGGCCTACGAGCAGCCCGCCGCCAAATGAATGCGCTGGAAGGCGAATACCGCGCCTTCCGCGAGCGCGGCGGCATCGTGGATCTCGCAGATCGGTTGAAGCTGCTTTTCAAAGGGGCCGATCGCATCCGCTATCTGAACGGCCAGGTGACCGCAAACATCGCGGCGGCGAAATGCCCGTCCGTGATCCCCGCCTGTGTGACCACGGCGAAGGGCAAAATCTGCGCCGACGTTTTCGTGAGCATCGGTCCGTCGGGAGTGCTCGTCGATGCCGACTCCGCGGTCGCCGAAACCCTCCCGGCCAGGCTCGAGCGCTACATCATTGCGGATGACGTGACGATGGATGATGCCACCGCCCGCATCGCCATCATCCACCTCGCGGGAGTGCGTCCGGGAGAAGTTCCCGACGAGCTGCGCGCGGGTCTCGTTCCCGCGAACCGGTACGGCGTGCCCGGGTTCGATTACTTCCCGCCGTTCCGCGAGGATCTGCCACCGGTCTGGGAGAAGCTCGCAGCGATATTCCCCGTCCTCTCCGGGCCGCTCATCGAACTCATCCGCATCGAGCACGGCGTGCCGCGCTGGGGACGCGAGCTGGACGAGAACACATTTCCGCAGGAAGCCGGGCTCGACCGGACCCACGTCGATTTCCACAAGGGCTGCTACATCGGCCAGGAGGTCATCTCGCGACTGCGCAGCGTCGGCCATGCGAACCGCGCCCTCCACGGCTTCGTCTCGGTGGATCGCGCGGCGCTCCACCCGGGTGCCCGCATCTACTCCGAAAGCGACCTCGCGCGCGAACTCGGCCGGCTCACAAGCGCCGCGTTCAGTTTCGCCCTCGACCGCCCCATTGCCATCGGTTACCTGCGCAGGGATGCGTCCGGCGGGAACTTTCTTGCCGCCGCGCCGGATGCGCCCGATGCACCGGTGCGCATCGCAGTCCATCCGCTGCCATTCGTTTCATGAAAAAAATCCTGCTCCACCTCGCCCTGTCCTCCGTGCTCCGCGCCGATGAAGTCGCCCTGCTCGAAATCAAGTTCGCCGACGGCACGACCCGGAATGCCGCGATCGAATTCTTTGCCTCGGACGCGCCCGCGACCGTCGAGAACTTCAAGAAGCTCGCGCGGGATGGCTTCTTCAAAAAGTGCGCATTTCACCGGGCGATCGCCGGGGCGATCGTCCAGACGGGTGATCCGCTCAGCAAGAAGAAGAGCCGCAACGCGGTGGGCACCGGCGGACCCGGCTACACGCTCCCGGCGGAAATCCGTCGCCGCCACCCCAAGGGCGCCGTCGCCGCGGCGCGCCTC
>JBEBGK010000709.1:0-2758 GCA_040081515.1 Chthoniobacteraceae bacterium | reverse complement strand
AGATCGCGGCGCACTTCACGCCGAAGGATGCGGAACCGGCGCGCGTCTCCCTCGAGGCCACGGTCACTTTCCAGGATCCGGGGCTCACGATTTTCCTGCGGGATGAGACCGGCGTGACCTTCGTCCGCGCGTCGAGGGACACCCCCAGGGTGAATCGCGGCGAGCGACTGCGGATCGAGGGTGAGACGCACAACGGGCTCATCATCGGCGGCATCAGGCCTTCGCGCATCGAGCGGATCGCGGGAGGTGCGAAAGTCGGGGCTCGCGCGGTGACTCCCGAGGATCTCGCGTCGGGCAGGTTTCATTACCACTGGGTGAGCCTCACCGGCGTCGTGCGGGCCGTGCGCGGCGAAGGGGAGAACGCCGCGACGGTCTTGCTGAACACCGGGGGAAAGACCGTGGAGTTGCGCGTGGACGAATCGCTGCCGGAGGCCGCCACGTTGGTGGATGCGGATATCCGTGTGAACGGCCTCGCGGCCGGGGACATCAATGACCGGCGCCAGCTCGTCATGCCCTATGTGCGCGTGGGCGGGAACGCGGACATCGAGATCGTGAAGGCGCCGCCGGCGGATCCGTTCGCCGCGCCGGTCGTGCCGCTTGGCGAACTGCGGGGCGCGGGCGGCGGCGGGCACAGGGTCAGAATCCGCGGCGTCGCGCTCGCTGCGCCGACAGCGGGCGGTCTGTTCCTCCGCGATGCGGAGCGCGCGGTCTTCGTGCAGACGGATGCGACGGATGTGAAGGCGGGCGATGTCGTCGAGGCGCTCGGTTTCGCCGGGATGGGGAACTTCAGCGCGCAGCTCTCGGACGCGGTGTGCCGCGTGGCGGGCTCGGAGGTGGCGCCCGCGCCAATCGGCGTGACCGCAAAGGAGCTCACCGACGGGACGGACGCGGATCTCATCGTCGTCGATGCGCGCATTGTGCAGCGATTCGACCGGGAATCGTACAGCGAACTGATGGCGCAGGCCGGCACGGTGAATCTCACCATCTTCCCGGCGGGCAAGGCGCCGGCGGAAGTCCAGGCCGATTCGCTGGTGCGGATCACCGGGCTCTGCCGCGTCGCAGGTTCGCGCTCCGATGGCTACCGGGCGAAGCCGAACGCCTACCATGTCTGGCTCCGCTCAGGGGACGATCTCGTGCTGCTCCGCGGCTCGCCGTGGTGGAACTCGCAACGCCTCGCGCTCGGCCTCGCCGGCGTGGCTTTGCTCGCGTTCGCCGCGCTCATCTGGGGCATGCTGCTGCGGCGGCAGGTGGGCCGGCAGCTCTCCGTGATCGAGGCCAAGGCCCAGCGCGAGGCGGTCGCCGAGGAGCGCCAGCGGATCGCCCGTGAATTTCACGACACCCTCGAGCAGGAGCTCGCCGGCCTCTCCCTGCGGCTCGATGCCACGACGGCGCGTGTCACCGATGAGAAAGCCCGCGCACTGCTCGACCAGCAGCGCAGATTGCTCATGCGCCTGCAGACCGAGGCGCGGGATTTCGTGTGGGACCTGCGCGATGCCTCGCGACAGGAGGCGCCGCTTGATGTCGCGCTCCGCTCGCTCGTCGAGCATCTCCAGGCGAACACGACCACGCCGCTGCATTTTCAACAGGAAGGGAAGGTCCCGCCGCTGCCGGCACTGGTGCAGCATCACCTGCTGCGCGTCACCCGCGAGGCGGTGAACAACGCCATCAAATACGCGAACGCCACGCGCATCGGCATCTCGCTGCGGGCCTCGGCGGCGGCGCTGCATCTCGGCATCGAGGACGATGGCCGCGGCTTCGATCCCGCCGCGGCGGATGCGCTGGAGGGGCACTTCGGCATCCAGGGGATGCGCGAGCGCGCGAAAAAGCTCGGGACGTCCCTGGAAATCCAGAGCGTAACCGGCACAGGAACGCGCATCGGGTTGACGCTTGCGTTGCCGGTCGCGTTGGCGTGAATGACCGCATGCCGAAGGCGACGCCCAGACCGATCCGTGTGTTGCTGGTGGATGACCATTTCGTCGTGCGCAGCGGGCTGGCGGCGTCGCTCGGGCTGGAGGACGACATCGTCGTCGTCGCGGAGGCGGCGGCCGCGGACGAAGCATTGACGGCCTTTGCGAAGCACGGGCCGGATGCGGTCATCATGGATCTGCAACTCGGCGCGGGCAGCGGGCTCGATGCGACGGCGCGCCTTTGCAAGGCGCATCCCGGGGCGCGCATCCTGGTTTTTTCATCCTTTGCGCGGGATGAGGATGTGCACCGGGCCATCCGCGCCGGCGCGCTGGGCTATTTGCAAAAGGCAGCGCCTCGCGAGGAACTGCTGAAGGCAGTGCGCGCGGTTGCGCAAGGGGAGCGGTTCCTGCCGGCCGATATCGCACAGCGGCTGGTAGCGCGTCTGGACCGTCCGGAGCCGAGCGCGCGGGAACTCGAGGTGCTGGCGTTGATCGCGAAGGGTCGCAGCAACAAGGAAATCGCCGTGGCACTTGGTGTTTCCGACGAAACGGTGAAGACGCATGTGAGCAACGTGATGCAGAAACTCGCCGCGCAGGATCGCGCGCATGCGGTGACCGAGGCGATCCGGCTGGGGTGGATCGAGGTGTAGGCAAAAACGGGGGCGCTCAGTCGGCACCCATGGTCCGGGCGAGCCGTTCGCTTTCCGTCTCGAGCGAGCCCGCGTCGGTGGAAATGGTGAGCGGTTCAAGAAACTCGAGCCTCAAACGGGAGAACGGTTTCGGAATCCACAGTGCGTCCCATTTTCGCCCGATCCTCCAGAAGCGGCTCACGTCCACTTTCACCGGCACGA